>NZ_JBCLNI010000021.1:0-57902 GCF_039062885.1 Blautia sp. 2227st1_G12_2227SCRN_220401
GGTAAGGTCGTAGACGGTAAAGAAGTACCGGTACAGGTAAAGCCGGGCGACCGTGTGATCTACGGAAAATACACAGGAACCGAGATCAAATATGAGGGTGAGAAATATCTGGTGATCAACGCAGATGATATCATTGCCATCGTAAAAGATTGATGAAGAATTTTTATCGTAATTTTCTGAAATTATGCTCCATGCTGGTGCAGCAGAATGTAGTGACCTTAAGTGTCAATCTTGCGGACAACATTATGCTTGGAGCCTTCAGCGAAACTGCATTATCCGGTGTGACCACCGTAAACCAGGTACAGTTCGTCTTTCAGCAGCTGCTTATGGCTCTGGGAGACGGACTTGTCATATTCGGAAGTCAGTACTGGGGAAAGAAAGAGACAGAGCCGGTAAGGAAGATCGGTGCCTGGGCCATGCGCACAGGCTTTTTTATTGCCCTTGTGCTGTTTATCCTGGCCAGCCTTTTTCCAACACAGCTGCTGGGGCTTTTTACAACAGACCAGACGATTATCGAAGCCGGTCTTTCCTATCTGGCGATCATCCGGTTTACTTACTTTTTCTTTGCGGTGACGCAGATCCTGCTTGCTACACTGCGCTGTGTGGAAATTGCAGGGGTTGCCTTCGGGCTTTCGGTAATGACTTAAGTGTAGTAATGGTAGGAATGTCCTATCAGATGCCGACAAATGGTGGTATCATCCGGGGAAGCGGAAGCATCGCCTATTCCATGAAGGTGGACCTGATCAGTACCTGGGGGATCGTGATCCCTCTGTCCATGTTTATGGCATTTGTGGTCAATGCATCCCCGGCAGTGGTGGTGTGCTGCCTGAATGCAGATCAGATCTTTAAATGCGTGCCTGCATTTTTGAAGTGCAATTACGGACACTGGATCAAAAATATGACGAATTAAGGAAATATATATAGATCAGAGGCAAGATACAGAAAATTTATCTTGACGCCTGTGTGATCTGTATGTAGAATAAATACAAGCTTTAACGAAATGCAGTAAAAAAATCTCTGAAGAGCCAGGGACAGCTTGACAAAGGTAATATGGTATAGTATTATCTTGTCTATATCATATTAAACTGGTGGGAAAAGAGGAATACTCACTGAAACACAGGAGGAACAGGAAATGAGAAAAAAAGTACTGGCAGCGCTTCTGGCAGCTGCAGTGGCAGGAACAACTGTTATGTCAGGAATGACTGCTTTTGCAGCAGAAACAGAAGGAACCAAGGCGGAAGGCGGAAATATTACCATTGCAGAAACAGCAGATCCGCAGAACATCAATCCGCTTTATGTTGTGGATCAGACAAGCTTCGATATGATGCAGGCACTGTACAGCCCGTTTTTTGAGATCGTGAACGGAGAGATGTATTACGGAAACGGACTTTGCGAAAGTGTAACAGCCAATGATGATGCCAGCGAATTCACACTGAAGCTCAAAGACGGACTGAAATGGCATGACGGTCAGCCGATCACAGCCGATGATGTGGTATTCACCATGCAGGTGCTGGTAGATGAGAAGCAGAATGTTCCGTATTCTTCTTACGGATACGTTAATAACAAGGCAGTAGAGGCAGAGAAGGTTGATGACCTTACAGTCAAGATTTCCCTTGGATCATCTTCCGCAGGATTTCTTGGCGGACTGAGCCAGGTTTACTGTATTCCGAAGCATATTTATGATGGCGTGGAGAATATCGGAGAAAGTGATCTCAACAATGAACCGGTGGGAAGTGGTCCTTTTAAGTTCGAGGAATACAAATCCGGAGAGTATTATAAAGTAACAAAATTCGATGACTATTTTGATGATGTAAATATGGATTCCATCACCTTCAAGATCGTAAAGGATTCCAGCTCCGCCAATGCGGCACTTGCAAGCGGAGATCTGGATGCACGTCTGATCAGCGCAGATGATTACGATACCGTCAGTGCTTACGATAACGTAAACATCAATACCTATAATTCCGGACGTGTCAACGCCATGTTCATGAATGAGCTGAACGAAGATCTTCAGGATGTAAAGGTACGTCAGGCGATCGCATACGCACTGAATAAAGAGGAGTTCTGTCAGTTTGCTTTCCTTTCCGAGGATTATGCAGAGCCTGCAGATTCTATTTTTACACCGGATACTCTCTACTATACAAAACCGGACAATACCTACGACAATGATCCGGCTAAAGCACAGGAGCTCCTTTCCGAAGCAGGAAAGACAAGTCTTTCTCTGAACCTGATGTATATCTCCACAGATAAGACAATGGAGAGTGAGGCTCTGTATGTACAGTCTGCCCTTGCCAATGTAGGAATCACCATCAATCTTCTTCCTACAGATGAGTCTACCTTCAAGAATAAGACAAAGGATCCGGAGTGCACAGATTATGATCTGGTGCTGAGCTTCTACACTCTGGGAGAAGAGCCGAGCCTTTATGCAGACATGAGTTCTTCCGACAGTCGTTCCAACTATTCCAGGATCAAGGATACAGATCTGGATGCATTGTGGGAAGAGGGCAACAGCACTGCAGATGAGACAAAACGTGGTGAGATTTATAAGGAGATCCAGAATACGATCAATGATAACATGTATATCTATCCGATCGCTTATTCCAATGGTTTCTATGCGGTAAGTAAAGATTTCGGAGGCTTTGATGAATGTCTGTTAAAAACTATTTATTATGATTATTCCAAGATCTACACATTGGAGAAATAAATAATTTTATAGCGGATGAATACCGGAAACAGAAAGAGGCTGACGCGTTTTTGCGCCAGCCGATTTCCTGTTTTCGGGGAAAATAAAGGAGGTACATTTTGAAGAAGATCGTAAACCGTCTGATACAGTGTATTCTGACACTGTTTATTGTCTCTGTTCTCTGCTTTGCACTGACAAAAGCAGCGCCCGGAGATCCTGTCCTGACTTATGTGGAACCAAATATGAGTGAAGAATATATCCAGAACCTGAGAGAAAGCCTGGGACTTACAAAGCCTGTCTATGAGCAGTACTTTCTGTGGCTGGGAAGGATCTTTCACGGGAATTTCGGAAATTCCCTGATGAATAACCGACCGATCCTGACACAGATGCTGGAGAGGCTTCCCGCAACCGTGATCCTAATGGGAACCAGCATGCTGCTTGGTTTTCTCATTGCCATTGTACTGGGCCTGTATTCCGGAAAGAATAAAAATGGTGTTCTGGATAAGATCACCAGCATGTTCTGTTATGTAGGTATCTCCATTCCTACGTTCTGGTTCGGTATCATGCTGATCTATCTCTTCAGTGTGCATCTCCATATCCTGCCAAGTATCGGTATGCATTCAGACGGCAACCGTTCCTTAGGAGATCTGATCCTGCATATGGTCATGCCCTGCGCAGTTCTGACATTTGCAAATGCTTCACAATACATCCGGTATTTAAGAAGCAGTACCATTACGGAAATGTCCTCCGATTATGTTATGGTGCAGAAGGCTTATGGAATGAAAGAGTCTGGAATCCTTTTCCGGCATGTACTGAAAAATGCCATGCTTCCTATGATCACAGTTCTCGGAATGAGCCTGCAGTCTCTGGTTTCCGGTGCCATTATCACCGAGCAGGTTTTTGCATGGCCGGGAATCGGTCAGCTGGCAGTGACCGCTGTTATGCAGTATGATTATCCCCTGATCATGGGAATCACCATGTTTACCGCGCTTCTCGTGGTGCTCGGAAATCTTCTGGCAGATATCCTGTATGCTGTCTTTGATCCGAGGATCCGCAAAGCAGGATGTTAGGAGGTAAAGGGACATGAGAGAAAATATCTGGAAAAATATCAAACTTGGTTTTAAGACAAATAAACTTGCAGTGGCAGGTGCAGCAGCGATCATCCTGCTGGCACTGATCTCCATTTTTGCCTTTTTGTATCCGGTAGATCCCAATGCCATCAGCGCCACAGAGCGACTGAATGCTCCATCCATGGCACACCTTTTCGGTACGGATGATATGGGACGGGATTATCTGGCCCGCTGTATTTACGGAGGAAGAGCATCCCTTCTGGTGGGCTTCCTTTCCATGGTGCTTTCGACAGCCCTTGGTGTGATCATCGGTTCCATCAGCGGTTTTGTGGGAGGAACGGTGGATGCAGTGCTGATGCGTCTGGTGGATGCGCTGATGAGCCTTCCGACATTCCTGATCATGATCGTTATGAATGCCTTCCTGAAACCGGGACTTCAGAACATTGTCCTGATCATCGGCTTTCTGACCTGGATGAATATTGCCAGGATCGTCCGTGGCGAGACTATTTCCCTGAACGAGAGAGAGTATGTCATCTATGCAAAGATCTCTGGACAGAAGAAATTCTCCACCATTGTACATCATATCCTGCCTAACATCATGCCTACCATTATCGTGGCTGCAACCATGAACATTGCCAATGCCATCCTGATGGAATCTGCACTGAGCTTTTTTGGCCTGGGTATCCAGCCGCCTACGGCTTCCTGGGGAAGTATGCTGAGCAATGCACAGCGCTATATCCAGCAGGCACCGTATCTGGCTATTTTCCCCGGAATCCTGATCCTGATCACGGTCGTCAGCTTCAATTATCTGGGAGAAGTATTAAGAAAAGTATTCGAGCCCAAGTAAGGAGGACATTTACATATGGAAAAATTACTGGAAGTAAAAGATCTGAAGGTGTCTTTCTTTACAGACCTTGGAGAGACACAGGCAGTAAAAGGTGCAGGCTTTGCCATCAGTGAGGGGGATTTTTTCGGGATCGTAGGAGAGTCCGGAAGCGGAAAAAGCGTGACCACCAAATCCATTCTCCGTCTCGGACCATCCAACTGTAAGATCATGGGTGGTGAGATCCTGTTCCGGGGAGAAGATATCCTGAAGAAAAATGAAGCAGAGCTCCGTGAGATTCGCGGTGGTGAGATCGCCATGATCTTTCAGGATTCTCTTTCCGCACTGAATCCGGTTTACACTGTTGGCAATAAGATGGTAGAGCTGATCCGGCGCCATACCAATATGAACAAAAAAGAAGCAAAGGCCCGGGTGCTGGAGCTTCTCACAGCCGTTGGCATCACAGACCCGGAAAAGGCTATGAACAGCTATCCCCACGAGCTTTCCGGCGGTATGCGCCAGCGTGTGATGATCGCCATGGCCATGAGCAGTGATCCGAAGATTCTGATCGCAGATGAGCCCACCACAGCCCTGGATGTTACGATCCAGGCGCAGATCCTTCATCTGCTTCTGGAGCTTCAGAAAAAAAACAATATGAGCATCATCCTGATCACTCATGATCTGGGCGTTGTAGCGCAGACCTGTAAACGGGTAGCTGTCATGTGTGGTGGCTACGTGGTGGAAGAGGGAACTGTAGAAGAGATCTTTCTTCATCCGGGACATCCCTATACACAGGCACTGATCGCAAGCATGCCGCGGGTGGGAGGTACCTTTGAACAGTTTCTGGAGAGAGATCTTTCGGACGGAAACGGTGATCTGTGTCCCTTCCTGAATCGCTGTAAATATGCGGACAAAACCTGTGAAGCCTGTCTTCCGAAATATTATGAGGCTTCAGAGGGACACAGGATATTCTGTCACAGAAGGGAGGAGAAGAGATGAGCAAGCCCTTAATTGAAGTAAAAGATCTGAAAGTATATTTTAAACAGAAATCTCCGAAGCTTCTGTCCTTTAAGCCGGGCATACTGAAGGCTGTGGATCAGGTAAGCTTTTCGATTGAAAAGGGGAAAACCTTCGGTCTGGTAGGAGAATCCGGAAGCGGAAAATCTACCATCGGAAAGGCAATCCTACGTTATCATAAACCCACAGGCGGTGAGATTTTTTATGAAGGAACAGAGATCGGAGCCATGGGGGAAAAAGAACTGCTTCCATATCGCAAAAAAATGCAGTCCGTTTTTCAGGATCCCTATTCCTCTCTGGACCCAAGCCATACAGTGCAGGATATCATCTGTGAGCCTATGGCGATCCATAAAATGTACACGCAGAAAGAACGTAAGGAGCGTGCAAAAGAACTGATCCGCGTGGTTGGCCTCAAAGAGCAGGATCTTCTGAAGTATCCTCATGAGTTCTCCGGCGGACAGCGTCAGAGGATTTCCATTGCAAGAGCACTTTCCGTACAGCCGGAATTTGTAGTCTGCGATGAGCCCATTTCTGCGCTGGATGTTTCCCTGCAGGCCCAGATCGTCCAGATGCTTCAGGATCTTCAGGAAAAATACGGGCTGACCTATCTGTTCATCAGCCATCAGCTGCAGGTGGTCCAGAAGATCTGTGATGAGATCGGGGTGCTTTATCTTGGAAATCTCATGGAGATCGCAGATGCAGATAAGCTCTATTCCAATCCGCTACATCCTTATACAAAAATGCTGATCTCCTCGATTCCGGTTCCGGACCCGAGAGTCAAAACTCTGGATCAGATCGTTACGGATACCGGAGTACAGTCCAGATCTATCGGGGGCTGCCGCTTCCATAACCGCTGTCCGTGGTGTGAGGAACGCTGCAGACAGGAAACCCCGGCACTTCGTCAGGTGGAGCCGGGACATATGGTAGCATGTCATAAATATCAGGAAAAGAAATAATCATAAAATACGGGAAGGTAAATAAAAAAGTGGACAAAAATATATATAAAAACTATCTGGCGATCCTCCGTGAGGAGATGATCCCGGCTATGGGATGTACAGAACCGATCGCTCTGGCCTATGGTGCGGCAAGAGCAAGAGAGATCCTTGGGAAAGAGCCGGAGCGTATCGTAGCAAAATGTTCCGGAAATATCATCAAAAATGTGCGTTGTGTGATCATTCCCAATTCAGGAGGCTTAAAGGGGATTCCTGCAGGTGTGATCCTTGGGGCGGTGGCAGGAGATGCCTCACTGAATATGGAAGTTCTTTCCAAAGTCGATGAAAAGGGCAGGGCACGCTGCCGGGAACTTCTGGAGGCAGATATCTGTAAGGTGGAGCTTCTGGACACGCCGGTAGTCCTTCACATTATCATCGAAATGTATGCCGGTGAAGATGCCGTCAGCCTGGAGATCAAATACGATCATATCAATGTGACCAGGATCAGCAAAAACGGAGAGATCCTCCTTGATGCAGATAAAGCAGTGGAAGAAAAGGAAGAGACGGACCGCGGCCTGTTAAATCTGGAGGATATTCGGGAATTTGCAGATACCGTAGAGCTTTCCGATGTAAAGGAGCTTCTGGATGCGCAGATCAGAAGCAACATGGCCATTGCTCATGAGGGAATGACCGGAAAATACGGCCTGGGTATCGGGCGCGTGATCCGTGAAAATTATTCTCACGATATGCTCACCAGAATGAGAAGTCTTACTGCAGCGGCTTCTGAGGCACGTATGGGTGGCTGTGATATGCCGGTTGTCATCAATTCCGGAAGCGGAAATCAGGGAATTGCATGCTCTGTTCCGCTGATCGTCTATGCAAGAGAGATGGAGCTGCCGGATTACAGCCTCTACAGGGCTCTGGTGTTTTCCAATCTCCTCACAGTTTATCAGAAGCAATATATAGGGAAGCTGTCTGCCTTCTGCGGTGCGGTATCGGCCTCCTGTGCAGCCGGAGCTGCCATTACCTATATGGTAGGCGGAGATATTTCCCTGATCAAAAAAACGATTGAGAATACCCTTGCCAATATTCCGGGAATCATCTGTGATGGGGCCAAGATTTCCTGTGCTGCCAAGATCGCAGCCTGTCTTGACGCAGCCTTCCTGGCGCATCATCTTGCCATGAACGGGCAGTCTTATGCACCTTATACAGGAATTCTCCAGGAAGAAACCGCAGAGACCATCAGCTGTGTGGGACAGATCGGAAAAGACGGTATGAAGGAAACAGACAGAGAGATCCTCAAGATCATGCTGGAGCATTGATCCGCATCGGAGACGGCACAGATTAAACAGAAAAGGTTGGATTTATGGACAACGAATTAAGAATTGCAATACTGATCGATGCAGATAATGTATCAGACAAATACATCAAGATCATCGTGGATGAAGTGGCAAACATCGGCATAGCCACCTACAAACGGATCTATGGAGACTGGACCAGTGCACGGCTTTCCTCCTGGAAAAAGGTTCTTCTGGAGGATTCCATCATTCCTATCCAGCAGTACAGCTATACCACCGGAAAAAACGCCACCGATTCGGCGATGATCATTGATGCCATGGATATTCTGTATTCCGGAAATGTGGATGGATATTGTATTGTTTCTTCGGACAGTGATTTCACCCGTCTGGCAGCAAGGCTCCGGGAATCCGGAATGCTGGTCCTGGGGATGGGTGAGGAGAAGACGCCGAAGCCGTTTATTTCCGCATGCAACCAGTTTAAATATCTGGATCTTCTCTACCGCAACCAGCAGGAGGAAGAGAAGAAGGAAGATCTGGCTACTGCAGCAGAAGCTAAAAAATCCGGAAACAGCAGCAAACAGAGCAGCTCCGGCTCCAGGAAGAACAAAGATCTCAAGCGGGTACGCAAGGCCATTAATGCCATCATCGAGAAATTTTCTGACGAAGAGGGATGGCTTTCCTCCGGACAGCTGGGCGACCAGCTTGGGAAACGACTTCCGGATTTTGATGTGCGTAATTACGGATATTCCAAGCTGACCCCCTTTATCAAATCTCTGGGAAATTATGAGACAGGCAGGATCCCCACAGGAAGCGGAGGGAGAAAGCAGATCTATTTCCGGATGAAGGAGGATAAACAATGAAGAATTATCTGGCACCTATGGAGGGCGTAACCAACTGGGTTTACCGGAATGCATATCATGACTGTTTTTATCCCATGGATAAATACTTTACTCCCTTCATCACTGCCAAGCCCAATAAACGTCTCAGCAGCAAGGAGATCAAAGAGGTATCACCGGAAACCAACGGAGATCTTCCGGTGATTCCTCAGATCCTGACCAACAATGCGGAGGATTTTGTGAAAACAGCGCATATCTTCCGGGATGAATACGGACACAGGGAAGTAAATCTCAATCTGGGATGCCCCTCGGGAACTGTCACAGCCAAGGGAAAGGGTGCCGGTTTCCTGGGCGAGCCGGATAAGCTGGAACGTTTTCTGGATGAGATCTTCGAAAAAACCGGGATGGAGATCTCCATAAAAACGAGAGTGGGAACGGATTATGAGGAAGACTGGGAACGGCTTCTTGAGATTTACGGCAGATATCCCCTGAAGGAGCTGATCATCCATCCACGCCTTCTGAAGGATCATTATAAGGGGATTCCCAGATATGAACTGTATGAGGAGGCAAGGGAAAAGCTGAAGGTTCCCCTGGGATATAACGGGGATATTTTTTCAGTGGAGGCTTATCAGGAAATCCGGGAGAAATTTCCGGATGCAGACAGCGTCATGTACGGAAGAGGCCTGATCGCAAGGCCCTATCTTCTGGATGCCATTATGCAAAAAGAAGACGGAGAGGATCACCGGGAAGAATACCGGAAAAAGCTGCGGCAGTTCCATGACCGTCTTTACCGGGATTATCAGGAATATCTTTCAGGAGAACGAAATGTACTTTTCCGCATGAAGGAATTGTGGAGTTATATGGCACCGGGCTTTACCAATTATGCCAGATATCTGAAAAAGATCAAAAAATCCCAGCATTTTGGTGACTATGAGGCAGCAGTTATGAGCCTTTTTGGAGAACAGGAGATCTTAAAGGTATGAACAGTATAAAAGAAAAATTTGATGAGTTTATTTCCCAGTATCCCATTTTTGAGTATCGTGTGCTGGATACCGGGGATATTAAAGTACAGTCACGTGTGCGTACGATCTGTAAACAGGAATGTGAACGTTATGGGAGCACATGGGCCTGTCCTCCGGCAGTGGGAGAGCTGTCAGAATGCGAAAAGAAGATCCGGAGCTATCCGAAAGCAGTTTTCTTTTCCAGCGTTGCGGAGGTATCGGATATCATGAACATGAAGGAGATGCTTTCCACAAGAATGGAACACGAAGCGCTTACAGAGAAGGTACGTGATTTTCTGGAGGGAGAGGGCTATGAGACCTTTACACTTTCCACGGAATCCTGTGACTTCTGTGAACGCTGTGCCTATCTGGACGGAAAACCATGCCGTTTTCCGGAGCATATGCATCCATGTCTGGAAAGCTATGGCGTGGTAGTCAGTGAGATCGTAGAAAAGGAAGCTATGGAATATAATCTGGGTGGAAATACCATTCTCTGGTTTTCCATGGTGCTGATCCGCAGATAAAAGACAAAAAGCAGATACAGTGAAAGATACATAAGAAGAAATCCTCCGGCATAGATTAATGATAAAAGCCGGAGGATTTTTTTAATGAGAAAAATGTCAGCTTTTCTGGAGCTTCCCGGGGAACCGGCATTTCGGGAGGTGCAGGTGATACTTACGGGAAAACGCCGGGCAGTGATCGAAAATTACCGGAATATCCAGAGCTATACAAGGGAGGAGATCCTGATACTGACACCTTCCGGCAGACTTGTGATCCGTGGGAAAAACCTTGTGATCCCCTGCTACACAACCCTTGAACTATGTATCCGCGGGCAGATCGAAAGCATCACGCTGGAGGAGGGAAATAAGTAATGATCCCAGGTTTTGTGCGGGTTTCTGTTAAGGGGCAGCAGTGCCAGCGGTTTGTGAACCTTTGCAGAGGCAGGGAAATGGATCTGAAAAAGATCATCCGTACCGGTGAGACGGAGCTTCAGCTGACCATGAAGGTAGCGGATTTTCTGCAGATCTCGCCACTGCGAAGAAAAACAGGGGTACATATCCACATCCTGAAAAAAAAAGGACCTTTGTTTTTTCTGCTTTTCTGTAAAAGAAGAAAAATGATCCCTGCAGGGTTTCTGGCAGTTTTCTGCCTCCTTTTTTTTCTGTCAGGCAGAGTGTGGAACGTTGAGATCCGGGGAAATATTTTAAATCCCACACCCCAGCTGATGAGCTTTCTGAAAGAGCAGGGGGTCTGTTTCGGAGTATCCAGAAAAAAGATCAGCTGCAGTGCACTTGCAGCTTCCCTGCGAAGAGAATTTCCGGAGATCACCTGGGTGTCTGCCGGATTTTCGGGAACGGGCCTGCGTTTTGAGATCCGGGAGGGAACTGCCGGAGAAAAAGCAGAGCCGGAAGAAAGAGCATGCAGTCTGTTTTCAACTCTGGACGGTGTGATCGATTCCATGGTCACACGGCAGGGAACTCCTCTTGTCAGGGCTGGGGATGAAATAAAAAAAGGTCAGGAACTGGTTTCCGGGATCGTGGACATCACCGATGACAGTCAGGAGGTCATCCGCTATGCATATGTTCAGGCAGATGCGGATATTTACATCCGACATACCATTGCCTATTACGATACCTTTCCGTTGGACATAGAGAAAAAGGTATGGTCCGATAAAAAGAAAACAAGGCTTTTTTTTCAGCTGGGAAACTGGTTTCTGGACTTTTCCTCTCCTCTGAAACAAAATGAGGAACGCCTCGTCAGCCGGGAACCTCTTTTCAGTATCGGGATTTTTCGTTCTCCTGTTACCCTGGGGATCGCTGCGATCGGGAAGTACGAAGTACAGAAAGAGCAGCTGACAGAGGATGCCGCAAAAAAACAGGCCATACAAAGGCTTTATGCCTATGAAGAAAAATTAATAGAAAAAGGGGTTCAAATATCTGAAAATAATGTTAAAATAGAAATAAATCACCAGGACTGCGTCAGCAGAGGCACTCTTACAGTCATTGAACGGACCGGAAGAGAAGCCCCCACAGAAAAAAAAACGCAGTCAAAAGAAAGGACACCAGAGGATGGCTAGCAGCATTATCGAATTATATGTGGATGTGCCGGCAGACCGCCAGGCGAATATTTTCGGACAGTTTGACGAGCATCTGAAGCTGATCGAACGTACTCTGAACGTAACCATGATCTTCCGTGACGGTTCTCTTAAGATCCTGGGAAGCCAGGAGGGAGCCACACAGGCCAGGGCAATCGTGGAGGAACTGAACACACTTGCGGGCAGAGGCAATACCATCACACAGCAGAATGTGAACTACGCACTTTCCCTTGCCATGGAGAAGATCGGCTCCGTGATGGAGGAGATCGACAAGGATTTTATCTGTAATACCATACAGGGCAGACCCATCAAGCCCAAGACTCTCGGACAGAAGGACTATGTGGAACAGATCCGTAAGAAGATGATCGTGTTCGGCGTGGGACCTGCCGGAACCGGCAAAACCTATCTTGCCATGGCTATGGCAGTAACTGCTTTTCGCAATGAGGAGGTTTCCAGGATCATTCTTACCAGACCGGCCATTGAGGCAGGCGAGAAGCTGGGATTCCTTCCTGGCGATCTCCAGAGCAAGGTCGATCCCTATCTGCGTCCTCTTTATGACGCATTGTATCAGATCATGGGCGCAGACAGCTTTGCCAAAAACATGGAGAAGGGGCTCATCGAGGTTGCCCCTCTTGCCTATATGAGGGGACGTACACTGGATAATGCCTTCATCATCCTGGATGAGGCACAGAATACCACACCTGCCCAGATGAAGATGTTCCTGACCAGGATCGGCTTCGGTTCCAAGGTGATCATCACAGGAGATGCATCCCAGAAGGACCTTCCCAGGGACGCCACGTCTGGTCTGGATGTAGCGATGAAGGTGCTGAAGAAGATCGATGATATCGGATTCTGTCAGCTGACCAGCAAGGATGTTGTACGTCATCCACTTGTACAGCAGATCGTACAGGCCTATGACGATTATGAAAAAAAACAGAAGCCTGTCAAATCCAGGAAGGATGACAGGTATGCTGTAAAAAATAAGGAGTACAGAAGATGACCATAAATATCGAATATGAGACAGATCAGGATCTGGGCATTGACTATGCTGCCCTTGCATCCCAGGTTGCGGACAAGGTTCTTGAAATGGAAAAATGTCCCTATGACGGACAGGTCAATCTTGTCCTGACAGACAACGAGGAGATCAAGAGGGTAAATACGGAATTCCGGAATATCCAGGCGCCTACGGATGTGCTGTCATTTCCTATGATCCCCTTTGAGACACCGGCGGATTATTCCGTTGTGGAAGAGGATGAGTCCTATTTTGATCTGGACAGTGATGAACTCCTTCTTGGAGATATCATGATCTCCGTGCCTAAGGTTTTTGCCCAGGCAGAGGAATACGGACATAGTGTGACAAGGGAATTCTGTTTCCTGGTGGCACACAGTATGCTGCATCTTCTGGGCTATGATCATATGACAGAGGATGAGGCAAAGGTCATGGAAGCCAAGCAGGCAGCGGCACTGAAGGCGCTGGGGATCAACCGCTAGCTCCGGAATGACTGCGGGCTGTCCCACGGAAAAGCTAAGCGGAAAACTCTTCCGCTTTAAGAAAAGGAGGTAATATATGAGAATGAAAAAGACAGGTATCCTGGCAGGTATCACAGCTGCATGCATCTGCATTGCCCAGACTGTTCCCGCTTTTGGAGCAGGGCAGGATCTGGTAGGCTTTGTCCCCAATGAGGAAAAGCAGGAAGAAACCCAGGTAAAGAGCTATCTTACCGGCGAAAATGTTCCGGAGAGCATTGGACGGAGAAGACCGGTTGCCGTGATGATGGGCAACAACAGTGTCGGAGCTCCCCAGAGTGGTATCGGACATGCCGGTGTTGTTTACGAAGCGCCGGTGGAAGGTAATATTACCCGTCTTATGGGTATTCTCGAAGATTACGATGAGTTGGAACGAATCGGTTCCGTTCGCAGCTGCCGTGACTATTATCTCTTTTATGCCAACGAATTTAATGCGATCTATGCCCACTACGGACAGGCTGCCTATGCACTGCCTTATCTGGAGCAGCATGTGATCGATAACCTCAACGGGATCCAGATCGGCAAGCTGGCTTTTTTCCGCACAACAGACAGGAAGGCACCTCACAATGCCTACACAGATGCCAGTCACCTTCAGGCAGGCATAGATGCCATGGGATACAGCCAGGAATATAAAGAAGAATATACCGGACATTATCTTTTTGCAGAAGATGGTACAGAGACTGTACCGGATGGGATCACAGCCAGCCTTGTGAAGCTGGATAATTTTACTGACAATCATCCGTGGTATGAATACGATGAAGAGACAAAGGAATATAAGAGATTCCAGTTTGGCAAGGAACATGTGGATCAGTTGGATAATGAACCGCTTACCTGCGACAATATCATCCTTCAGTATTCATCCTGCCCGGCCTACGATGGAAACGGCTATCTGAATATTGATGCCATTTCCGGCGGAGAGGGCAAGTTTATTACCAGAGGCAAAGCTATTGATATCCGCTGGGAGAAGGATTCTCCATGGGGGATCACGCATTATTACGACGGAAATGAACAGGAGATCCGCCTGAATCCGGGTACTACCTGGGTGGAGATCGTACAAAATGACAGGATTGATTCCGTTACTTATCAGTAAGACTAATATACAGGTATCAGGAGAAACAAAAAACATGAACGCAAATTACAGGGAACGACTGAAAGACAAGAAACGCATCGTTATCAAGATCGGATCATCATCACTGATCCACGCAGAAACAGGAAGACTGGATTTCCGTAAGCTGGAGATCCTGGCCAGAGAGCTCAGCGACCTTCACAATCAGGGGAAAGACGTAGTGCTGGTATCCTCCGGAGCCATTGCGGTAGGTGCAGCTGCACTGGGTATGAAGGGAAAGCCGGCAGAGCTTGAGAAAAAGCAGGCCTGTGCAGCTGTGGGACAGGCCAGGCTGATGACCATTTATCAGAAGCTTTTCGGGGAATACAATCAGATGGTGGCACAGATCCTGATGACCAAGAATACCATGGTCAACAATACCAATCGCAGGAATGCCCAGAATACCTTCCAGCAGCTTCTGGCAGAAAAGGTGATCCCTATTGTAAATGAGAACGACTCGGTATCCTCCTACGAATTCCAGAACCTGGTAAAATTCGGAGACAACGATACCCTTTCCTCTGTGGTTGCTGCACTGATCGATGCGGATCTTCTGATCCTCATGTCCGATATTGACGGTCTTTTTACAGACGATCCCAATTCTAATCCGGATGCACAGTTTATCGACATTGTAGAAAACATGGATGACAATATGCGTAAGCTTGGCAAATCCTCCACAGGAAGCAATGTCGGTACCGGGGGAATGGCGACCAAGCTTACCGCTGCGATCATCGCCACTGCGGCAGGGGCGGACATGGTCATTGCCAACGGAAACGACTTCCACAACATCCACAGGATCGTGGAAGGCAGGAGCTGCGGAACATTATTTGTAGGAAACAAGAAGGAAGAATTCTTCCTCATTGATTATATCGAAAAACTGCTTTAAGGAGAGTATCACTATGATGGACAATATCAAGATCGACAGGATCAACGCACTGGCACATAAACAGAAAAGTGTAGGTCTTACCGAGGAAGAAAAGGTGGAACAGGCGAAGCTTCGGAGAGAATATCTGGATGCAGTGAAGGGGAACCTCCGTGCGCATCTGAATAATATCGATATCAAAGAAAAGGATGGCAGCATCACCAATCTTGGAGAAAAATATGGAAGAAAAAAAGGAAATTAGAAAAAAGATCTTCAAAGCCAGAAAAGAACATACCGATGCCTGGATCCGGGAAAACAGTCTCCGGATCACAGAGGCCCTGACACAGCTTCCGGAATACCGGAATGCAGAACGGATCATGGCATACGCAGATTATAACCATGAAGTGATCACACGCTATATCATCGAGCAAGCCTGGAAAGACGGCAAGGAAGTGGCAGTGCCAAAGGTTTTCGGAAAGGATATGGTATTTTACAGACTGACCGATTTCAGTCAGCTGGAATCCGGCTACTTCGGGATCCCTGAGCCAAAGGAAGACGGAGAAACGGTTTCCTGGGAAGAAGCCATGATGGTCATGCCCGGGGTGGCTTTTGACGTGAATTGCAACCGGGTAGGCTATGGCGGCGGTTTTTATGACCGCTTTCTGGAAAAACATCCGGAGGTCTGCCGCGTTGCAGTAGGATTTTCCTTCCAGATCCTTTCGGAGGTTCCCACAGAGCCTACGGATATCCGTCCGCAGGTCATTGTGACGGAAGAGAATATATACCGCGATACACAGTAAGATATTGCTGTAAAGACAGAAAGAAAGGCAGGAATATTTGGAAATGAATGAAATGCTTGAAAAACTGGGACAGAATGCGAAAGATGCGGAGACAGTCCTTCGAAATCTTTCCACAAATGACAAAAATAAAACCCTGGAAGCTGTGGCAAAGGCTCTTGTCGCTCATACCGATGAGATCCTGAAGGCCAATGCCCTGGATGTGGAAAACGGTAAAAAGAATCAGATGCCGGAAGGCCTGATCGACCGTCTGATGCTGACACCGGAGAGGATCGAAGGAATGGCAGACGGACTTCGTCAGCTTACCGGTCTTGAAGATCCCATCGGGGAAGTTACCGGTATGAAAAAACGTCCCAACGGACTTCTGATCGGACAGAAACGTGTTCCCTTAGGCGTGATCGGCATCATTTATGAAGCGCGTCCCAATGTTACCTCAGATGCATTCGGTCTTTGTTTCAAAACCGGAAATGTCGTGATCCTGAAGGGTGGAAGCGACGCGATCCATTCCAATACTGCCATTGTCAACTGTATCCGTGAGGCATTAAAAGCCTGCAGCATTACCGAGGATGCTATCCAGCTGATCCAGGATACCTCCAGAGAAACGGCTGCGGAATTTATGAAGCTGAACCGGTATGTGGATGTACTGATCCCACGTGGCGGAAGAGGACTGATCAAAGCAGTGGTAAACCAGAGTACGATCCCTGTCATCGAGACCGGAACCGGAAACTGCCATATCTATGTGGACGAGACTGCAGATCTTCAGATGGCAGCGGATATTGTGATCAATGCAAAGACCCAGCGTGTGGGTGTATGCAATGCATGCGAGTCCCTTCTTGTAAACCGTAAGGTGAAGGACGATTTCCTGCCGGTACTGGCCGGACGCCTTAAGGAGAAGCATGTGGAGGTCCGTGCAGATGAAGCAGCAAAGGCTCTGATGCCGGGAGCAGTTCCTGCAACAGAAGAGGACTGGGGAACAGAATATCTTGACTATATCCTTTCTGTAAAGGTAGTGGATTCCGTGGAGGAAGCCATTGCACATATCAATAAATATAATACAAAGCATTCGGAGGCTATCATTACCAATGATTATACCCATGCCCAGAAATTCCTGGATGAGGTAGATGCAGCGGCAGTTTATGTGAACGCTTCTACCAGATTCACCGATGGAAATGAGTTTGGATTCGGTGCGGAGATCGGGATCAGCACCCAGAAGCTCCATGCAAGAGGCCCAATGGGACTCCTTGCACTGACCACCACCAAGTATATTATTTATGGTAACGGACAGGTACGTCCGTAAGACAGATACAGTAAAGCGGATTCTTTGGTCCGCTTTACTTTTTTGAAGTGTTGTGCTATACTTTTTTGTAATTGGATTTAAACAGACTAACTCATAACAGGAGGACTTATAAATGAAAAAAAAGCAGCTTTTTGCAGTCCTGCTTGCAGGTTCCATGACTGTTGGAATGGCACCTGCCGCAGCGTTTGCCGCTGAAGATACCGGAGCGGTAACAGAGGCAGAAGCACCGACTGCAGACGAGAATACAGAAACACCAGATGACGGAGTGGCTGTGGATGACCAGTCACAGAGTGAAGCCGACGCCCAGGCTCAGGCAGAGGCCGAAGCCCAGGCAGCAGCTCAGGCCCAGGCAGAGGCAGAAGCACAGGCAGCAGCCCAGGCCCAGGCGGAAGCAGAGGCACAGGCAGCAGCCCAGGCTCAGGCGGAAGCAGAGGCACAGGCAGCAGCTCAGGCTCAGGCGGAAGAGGCGCAGCAGGAGCAGCAAACTACTGCGGCAGATGCAACGGTTACTACTGCGGCAGAACTTCAGGCAGCGATTAATAATGCACCTGATTTTGCAGGATCTATTGATGATAGTGATCTATATACATCTGCTTATAAGATTCTGATCAGTGCATCGTTTAATCTCACAGATACTATTACCGTTCCTGCCAATAAAAATATTGCAATTTTTGGTGCAACAAATGCTACAACTGTAGTTGGACGTGGAAGTGTTGCAGGAGATATGTTCAAAGTAAGTGCAGGAAGTATTTTGTCCATGACACAGAATGAAGGTGACGGCTCCTCAGAAATCGGTAAACTTTCTGTTGAAGGTAAGAAAGACGATGAAACTGCAGTCGATGGATCGATTGTTTCCGTAGAAGCTGGCGCTAAATTTGTGATGACGACAGGTGTTACCCTTTCCAAGAATGTTTCTACTGCAGCAGGTGCGGCAGTTAAAAACAGCGGTAAACTTGTAATTACAGGTGGAGAGATCAAAGATAATGTATCTACAGGCGGAGCTGTTTACAGCACAGGTACGATTTCTTTGGAACATGGAACGGATGCTGCAGCAGACGAACCGAAGATCATCGAGAACTATACAAGCGCAGAAAAGAACGTAAAATCCAATATCGTATTAGGAAAGCAGGATCAGAGTGCAGGAAGTATCATCATTGTCGGTGCATTTGAGAACCAGAACATTGGATATTCCGTAGAGAATCCGGTAGTTGACTATACAGTTTTCCAGAAGCCTGAATCTTTAGCTGCGGATGCATTTGCAAAGGCAATTAAGGCGATGAGCTATGAAGGCGACCAGAGTTATGGAATAAATACAGCTACAGGTCTGCTTGTTTCCAACATTCCAACGGTTAATATTGATAATCCTACAAGTAAAGAAGCAAATACTGTTTCTGTAACCTTCACATCTGATAAAGCAGGTACATATTACTATAAATATGTTGCAAAAGGTGCGGAAGCTCCGACCATCGAGACAGCTACAGAAGGTGGAACGGTTAAGGCAGGAGAAACTACTTCCCTGAAACTTACCAAGGTCACAGACAAGACTATTGACCTTTATGTATGGGTAAAAGAAAGTGAAAGTGGTAACGCCATTGTTGGTGAAGGTGTAAAGAAGGATATTGCAGTAACACAGGCACAGAATCCAGTTGATCCGAAACCGGCAGCACCAAAGGTTACAAAAATCAGCGCAGAAAGTAAAACTGCAACAACTGCAGAAGTAGTTCTTCAGTCTGATAAGAGTGGTACATGCTATTACAAATGGGTGGCAAAGGGAGCGGATAAACCTTCCATTACAACTAAAGACAGCAAGATTGCGGTCACCGCAAAAAAAGATTGTAAGATTGATCTGAAAAATCTGGAAGGTGATGCGATTGATCTTTATGTGCAGGTAGTAGCAAAAGATGGATCAAAGACAGCAGTGACCAAGATTGCAACTGTTACTTTGAAAGAAACAGCTAAAACACCTGCGAAGATTTCCAACGTAAGCTACAAATGGAAAGGTCATACATCTGCGACTGTAACTATGCGTTCTGATAAAGCAGGTGTGTACTATTATGAATGGGTAAAACGTGGTTCCAAAGCTCCGACAGTTGATAAAATGAGCAAAGGAACAAAGGTTTCCGCAAATAAGGATTTCACGATCAGTTTGAAAGATTTGGATGCAAACAATGCGATTGATGTTTATGTGAGTATCAAAGGAACTGACGGAACTGTAAGTACACCAAAGAAGATTACATTGGATGAAGCTAAGCGTCCGGCAAATGTCAGATGGGTTGGCTTTTCATGGATCAACCATACATCTGCGAATGTTACCCTTATTTCGAATAAGAGCGGTACCTGTTATTATAAATGGGTTTCTCGTAACAGTGATGGCACATCTGCCACTCCGAAAGATCTTACATCTACCGGAAAACAGATAACATTTACTGCTGATAAGAAATTTAATATCGGTCTTGAGGATTTAGATTCTGACAACCCAATTGATCTTTATATCCAGATCAAAGATAAAAATGGTGTTTTGACGAATCCATTGAAAATAGCATTTAAAGAAGATTCCAGACCGAAAGTTGCAGATCCAACTCCGACTGACACACCGGATGCATACATCCCAAATGTAAAAGAGAGCGTAGTACAGGGACTGGATGAGGCAATTCAGTTCTATCCGAATCAGTTCTATGAATTTACTGTGATCGGTGCAGGAACAACCAATCAGGATCCAAATGAGGGTGATGTGAAGTGGGTTCCGGTTTACTGGAGTACAGCTGCAAACCCAACCCAGAGCCAGATGCATACAGCATGGAAGATTGGTTCCGGCAAGGGAATCAACAAAGACGCTACATACAACCTGTACGTATTCTTCCAGAAATACATCTACACCGGTGGTCAGTGGCAGGAGACAGACACCATTGAATCCGCAGTATATCAGTTTAGGTCTGCAAAACTGACACCTACCGGAACTCCGGGAGCAGACGGTACATACGGTACCGGCGGCCAGACAGGTTCTGATCCGGATGCAACCATAACAGGAGAGGCATCTGCAACATCCTCCAACGGAGGCAACGGAACCAGATCTAAGAATGCAGTATCAACAGCCGATAACTCACCGATCGGAACCATGTCCGCACTGGCAGTGGCATCCCTTCTTGCAGGTGGATATGTGATCGTGAGAAGAAGAAAAAAGGACATCTAAACGCACAATAGCCAAAATAGCATAACAAATAAAAAAATCACCGGTTTTCCGAAAGAACAGGAAAGCCGGTGATTTTTTGTAAAAATAAATTTACAGATTTTTTTTCTTATAGATAAACCAGGAAGCTGCAATGCTGAATGCAATTAGATAGACTGTCAGGATCAGGACACTGAGGTAATTGACTCCACCGCCGGAAGCAATGGTACGGATCAGATGACTGGTCTGTGACAGTGGAAGAGCAGCTACAAAATTCCCAAGAAAGCCCGGGATCTTCTCTGTAGAGAAGAAGGTGTTGCACAAAAAAGCCATTGGCATAATGATATAATTGGAAAAACGAGGTACATCCGCATGGTTTTTGGCAAGGAAAGAAACCACAACACCGATGGCTGAAAATACAGCACCGTTGAGGAACATCACCAGCAATGACCATCCGTTGAACACAAGACCGGTTCCAATCGGCATGGTCAGAAGAAGGATGATCCCTCCTGCATAAAGACCGCGGAGACTGCCTCCGATGATCTGTCCGGCAATAAACTGCCACAGAGGTGTCGGAGATATCATAACCTGGTCAAAGGCTTTTTCGTAAAGACGCTGTACATTCAGATTCTGTGCGATAGCATTAAAGCTTCCGTTCATTGTAGTCAGTGAAACTACACCAGGGATCAGGAAATTCAGATAAGGCTCTCCGTGTGAGGAGGTCTGGATCCCCATTCCAAAAACGATCAGATACATCAGCGGTGCGATCATGGCCGCCAGCGTGATCTTATAGAAATCCCTTCGGAACTCCACCCATTTTTCCCATAAAATAGTAAGTATTCCCATGATAATTCATCGTCCATTCTGTTAAATTATAAAATAACTGTGGCTGACGCCGGCTTATCGCTGCATCAGATGCCTGCCTGCGCGCTCCACAAAAACATCCTCCAGAGTTGTCTCGCGAAGGGTGCACTGTCCGTCCAGAGAGGACAGAAAAGAGATGGCCTCTTCCCGACTGTGGAAGTAGTGGCTTTTTGCCCCTTCCGGTGTTTCCTGATCTACGGTGTATTTGCCCAGGCCGTCGATCAGGCCCGATGGAGTATTAATCTCCTCCAGCTTTCCGTGATCCATAAGTGCTACCCGGTTGCAGAGAGACTGTGCCTCTTCCATATAGTGGGTTGTCAGAAGAATGGTCAGATTTTTTCCGTTCAGCTGACGGAGAAGATTCCACATCTGTCGTCTGGATAGCGCGTCCATGCCTGCAGTGGGCTCGTCTAGAAGAAGGATCTCCGGACTTGTGAGAAGTGCCCGGCATACCATAAGCTTTCGTTTCATACCACCGGAAAGCTTCCTTACAGTCCGCTTGCGGAAGGGAAGAAGTCCGCAGAAATCCAGAAGCTCTTCGGTTTTCCGTTTGATCTCTTTTCGTGGCATGAAATAAAGACGGCCCTGATATTCCATGATCTCGTCCATGTTCATATCCTGGCGCATGGAATATTCCTGCGTGATCACGCTAATCTTGCGCTTCAGATCCGGTCGGTTGCGTCCAAGTGTCTGCCCGTCAATGAGGATTTCGCCCTCTGTGGGCAGGAGCAGAGTGGAAAGCAGACTGATCGTGGTGGTCTTTCCGGCACCGTTGGGTCCCAGCAGACCGAAAAATTCGCCGGTTTCTATGCGAAGATCCAGAGAATCCACAGCAGTAAAACTGTCGAATTTTTTTGTGAGATTTTTTGTTTCGATCATCTCTGTTCATTTCCTTTCGTTTGTATGCAAATTTCACTCTATTATACTGGAAAAGAAGAGACATTTCAACAATTCTGAGATGTTCTTTACAGAAAAGGGGCATTGTGCTATAGTGATACGAAGGAAAAACAGAAAACGGAGAGAAAACCATGAAAAACAGGATGAGAACAATAATGCTGCTTCTTCTGACTATGCTGTTGCTATGCCCGATACAGGTTCTGGCTGCAGGTGGAGAGAACGCAGTGAAGACAGATCTGGAGGACGGAGAATATTCCATACAGGTGGAGCTGGAAGGCGGAAGTGGAAAGGCCAGTGTTTCTTCCCCCACATTGATGCTGGTAAAAGAGGGGAAGATGTATGCACGGCTCCAGTGGAGCAGCTCCAACTATGATTATATGATCGTAGATGGGGAAAAATATCTCAATGAGAGCGAGGAAGGCAGAAATTCTGTTTTTACTGTCCCGGTAACTGTCCTGGATGATAAGATGGAAGTGATTGCAGATACACTGGCCATGGGTGCTCCTCATGAGATCGATTATACACTGACCTTTTATGAGGCTTCCATTGGCTCCAAGGGCCAGCTTCCTCAGGAAGCAGCGAAAAGAGTGGTTGCAGTTGCGCTGGTGATCATCATCGGCGGCGGTATCCTGAATTATTTTGTAAACAAAAGGAATCGGTGTTAAACCGGTTCTTTTTTTATGCCCTTTCGCATAATATACATAATAATGAACATGTATAAAGATGGAAGGAAGGGAACATCATGGATACAGTACAGGATAAAACCTACGAAGCAATTTATTATTCACTGTGGGAGGCAGCCAGGCGTTACAGCAGCTTTACACAGTTTCGGGTAATCGGAAAAAGCCACGATGACCGGATGATCCCTATGCTGGAGATCGGACAGGGAGATGCCTGTATTTTCTGTGTGGCCGGTTTTTCCGGAACGGATGGACAGATGACGGACAGGCTTACCAGGATGGCACTGGAGCTTTGCAGAATATATGAATGCAACTGGACCGTGGACGAGCTTTATGAGGTAAAAAAGCTCCTGGATCAGACCAGGCTTTGTATCATACCGGTGGTCAATCCGGATGGATATGAGATCTGCCGGAAGGGCTACAATACTGTGCGAAATCCCATTTTCCGTCAGATGCTGAAAATGCAGGATGTTCCCTGCGATGAATTCGAGGGAAATGCAAGAGGAATGGATACTGCAAGGAATTTTCCTACTACCTTCTGCATCAGAAAAAAGATCCATCAGCAGCCTGCCAGTGAAAATGAGACACGTGCACTGATCCGGATCTTTCAGGAATACGGAGGACGTGGCCTGCTGGTTTTCTGCGGATATGGAAAAAAGGTGGTTTATTATCGGCGGGATCAGAATTTTTCCACTGGTCAGAGATGCTACCGTCTTGCACGTCACTTAAAAAAATGTACCAGGGGAAAGCTGGAGCAGCTTGCAATAGAACGAGAAGCGCAGAACGGGCGAAGGAGCACAGGCAGGCCGGAACAGTATTACGGAGAAATGATCCGCCAGCCGGCTTTCCGGATCGAATTGCCGGTAAATTCCGGAAATAAAGAAGAGGAAGAACGGGAAATCCGTGATCTGATGCTGCTTCCATTGGAATATATTTACTCTCTGGTACAGCTGTAAAAAAATCTGGCGTTGCACGGATGCAGGGTCTGTCAGCTTATGAAAAATAGGGTGACAGACATACCCGCTGAGAAACCAGTGTCGAATCCTGTCGGACGAATTTGATTGACTTCCGGATCTGTGGACCCTATAATAATATCATCTGAAACAAATCTTTTTTAACAAATGTCGCAGGAATCTTTCACCTCTGTAAGTAATGAGAGGAACTGCACATCTGAGCATATCTGCTCGAATAATTTCCATTCAGTATTTTTGCTGTATTATTATTTTGATCATGCTTGTCCTCACTTCAAAATCTGTGAGTTTAAGTGATGGGAGCATGTTGCGAATTGCCATATTGACTGCTATACAGGGAGGACTTTTTTATGGCTCAATTTATGTGGGGCAGGTCTCCGCCGGAATTTTCCTGATATCCGAACACTGTTTCTTTCCCTGCAGAGGGAAGTGATCATCAAATATCGTATGTAGAACAGAATACAGGAATGAAAATATTTTTTCGATGTATCGGCAACACAGTTCTGGGACTGATGCTGGTGATGGCATTGGTGCTTCTTATTCCCGGACTTTTCGGGATCCGGCCCTATGTGGTCTATTCCGGATCCATGGAACCTGAGATCCCAACCGGAGCTGTGGTTTTTACAAAGGAAGGAGAGTTTTCTCCGAAAAAGGGAGATATCATTACTTTTCATAACGGAGATACCGTTGTCACCCACAGAGTGGTTAAAAAAGAAAAGGACATCTTTATCACAAAAGGTGACGCCAACAAGACAGAAGATCCTGTTCCCGCAGAGGCGTCACAGATCATCGGGCGGGTAGTCTTTCACCTGCCTTATCTGGGCTACGTGATCCATTTTCTGAAAGCCCGGATCCCTTTTGCCGCAGTTTGCATAGCGGCATGTCTGTCAGTACTCTTTGATCTGGCATATACCCCAAAAAAGAAAAAAATACAGGGAGGAATTTAATCATGATGAAAAACAGAAAACTGGTAAAAGGAATCGCACTTGCTGCTGTGATCACTGCATTGGCAGCCGGAGGAACAGCTGCATATCTCACGGATTTTGAAACGGCAACCAACAGCTTTACCGTAGGAAAAGTGGATATCGACCTGGATGAGCCTAACTGGAAACCGGAGGACAATACAGATCTGGTTCCTACTCAGGTGATCCGGAAGGACCCCTATGTAGCAAATAAAGGAGTAAATGAAGCATTTGTCTATCTGGAAGTTTCTGTTCCGGTCCGAAATGTGATCACGGTAGCCAAGGATGGTACCAGGAATGCGCTTGCAAAAACAGAGCTGTTCAGCTTCACCAAAAACAAGGACTGGACACAGCTGGAGCGGACTGAAGTGGGGCAGAATATGGTTTACACCTATGCATATAACCACATCTTGAAGCCGGGAACAAAGACTACAACTCTTTTTGATACAGTAACCTTTGCCAATATCATCGAAGGTCAGCTGGATACACAGCAGATCGATATGCCGGTACGGGCTTATGCGATCCAGGCTACCAATACCGGGGATGACAAGACTACGGTTCTGGAGCAGGCAACTGCTGCTTACCAGAAATATGTAAATCAGAATAAAGGACAGGCCGGTGGTGTCATGAAATGAATAAATTAAAAAGACCCGTTTTCCTTCTCCTGACAACAGGGCTCCTGTGCGCAACAGGGACTGCGGCGTATTTTTCAGACTTCGAAAAAAAGATAAATTCTGCTGCAGTGGGGTATGTGACAACGGAGATCGAGGAAGATTTTCCGGATCCTACACCTACGCCTATGGAGAATGGTCCGTCCTACAGAAAAGAGATCCGGATCGGAAATTTTTCCGGCAGTGTGAAAGGGTTCCAGGCAGACTGCTATGTGAGGATGTCCCTTTCCTACTCCAATGACGATATCGGCAGAGGCGTGAAATTAACAGGTCTGGATACGGCAAACTGGGTGTATAACAGTCAGGACGGCTATTATTACTACCGGAAAAAAATATCCGAGGGTGAAAAAACAACTCCTCTGTGTACCGGATTTCAGATCGATCCCCAAAAGATCGATGATACTTATAGGGACAGCATTAAAGATTTTGAGATCAATGTTTATGAGGAAGCTGTACAGGCAGAAGGATTTTCAGATTATGAAAGTGCGTGGAGGTATTTTTCAGATCCGGTTTCTGCTCAGGCAGAAAGGAGGGGGAATGCTTGAAAAAACACCTTAAAACCCTGCTGGCAGGTGCTGCTGTGGCAGGCAGTATCCTGGCGTGCACGGCTGCTTATGCCAGATTTTCAGATTCCGTGACAGTGACCAATCACATATCAGTGGGAGATATCAATATTTCTCTTCGGGAACTGGAAAAAAAGGACGGCCGAGAAATGAAATATCAGGATCGCCGGATCGTTCTTCCGGGAGATGAGATATCCAAGATCCCCAGGATCACCAATCACTCAGAGCCATGCTGGGTAAGGGTGAAGATCTCTTATACAGATGATCTGGAAGGTTTGGATGGTCTGGATGACAGGAATCTTACAGGAATGTCACCGAGATGGATCCGGAAGGGAGAGTATTTTTATTATACCAGGAAGCTGGAACAGGGAGACAGCGTGGATATTTTTACCGGTGTGACTGTACCATCCCAATGGGATGAATCCTACCAGGATAAGAAGCTGGGGATCACCATCGTGGCGGATGCTGTCCAGGCGGCAAATTTTGCACCGGATTTCCGTGCCATGTCACCCTGGGGAAATCAGAAGATCTTAAGATGTATCCACGATACCGATGGTCTTGTGGTTCAGAAAAAAAGTCCGGTGGATCTGAAGGTGGAGTTTGAAGGAAATGCGCACAAACTGATCGCGGCTCCGGAAGACTTTTTTTCCGGATTTTCCACGGCAATGCCGGGAGATGTTTTTCATGATTCTGTAGAGATCCGTAATACAACGGAGCATGTAGCAGAGATCTTCTTCCGCACATCACCGGAATGTAAATCGGTAAAGGATCAGGAATTTCTGAAAAAGCTGAAGCTGGTGATCACCATGAATGATAAAAAGCTGTATTCCGGGGATCTTCTGGCTGCATCTCTCAATAAGGCCGTGTCCCTGGGGGAATTTTCCAGCGGAGAAAAAGGAAACATGAGATTTGAGGTTACGGTTCCGGCAGAGTTGGATAATTTATATGCTCTTCGAGCTGCAGATGTGAAATGGATCTTTTCTGTGGAGGAGGATCAGGAGACGGCAGATACCAGCCCTGTTCCACGCCGGAATGGCAGGAAAGAAGCCACAGAAAGAGCTTCCGGAAATAACAGTTCTTCGGTAAGGACAACACCAGTGAAGACCGGAGATGAATCTCCTGTGATCCTGTTTGCACTGATGGCTGGTATGGCGCTGCTTACCTGCAGTCTGACGCTATGGAAAGGAGGACGAAAAAATTGAAAAGAAGAATGATCGGTGCATGGATGGCATTGATGATCACAGCTTCTTCTCTTGTGGTTTCGGCCAGTCCTGCAGCAGATATGAGTTCGGTATCAGCAGATCCGCAGCAGGAACAGACAGAACCGGAGGAAGAAGAGGAGGCCCCGGATATTCCGGTAACAGATCAGCCTGGGGAGGCTGAGATGCCGGTTCAGACAGCCTTGCCTGAACCGGAAACGGTGGAGGAAGCTTTTGAAGAAGGTAAAGATACTACTGAAAATGCGGACAGTGATGAGCTGATCGAACCGGAAGAAGAACCGGAAGCTGTTTCAAAAGAAGGAGAAAATATAGCTCTGACAGAGATACCGGAGCAGACAGAGGATCCGGGATTTACTGTATTCACGGAAGAAAACGCGGAAATCCTTACAGGAGAAAGTGAAGAGGATCAGGAACTGATCCAGGATATCGAAAACGGAGAGATCATTGCTCTTTCTGCAGCACTTCCCGGGGAGTTCCGGGAAGCTGGCAGTGCGGAAGTAATCTCAGAAGGAGAGGATGCTATCGCAGCTACAGCACTTTCCCCGTCCCAGTATTATCTGGACAGCTGGACCAGGGTTTACTGCGATGAGATCTGGACAGCTGCCAATGATTTTCTTGGTTCCGGAAATAAAACCCGTATGGGATGTACGTATCGTTCTGTACATTATATTGATGATACAGGAGAGGAAAAGGTTTCACCTCTGTATTGCCTGAAAGCAACTCAGGATGGACTGGACAGTATGACGCTGAAGAATGAGGCAGTAAAAGCACTGACTAATTCTGTGATCCAGAAGCTTTTGTACTTTGGTTACGGAGGACCGGGGGATCTGGGAACCGGATACGACCCCTCCTGCAGTCACATAGACTGGTCAAAATGGCAGAACCGTTATGTATTTACGCATATTGCGCTGTCAAAGGTATACTTTAATGACTGTGGATATGCCACAGCAGCAGAAGTAGAACATACAGGGATAAACCGTCTGATCGATAAGATCCAGACATTGACGATCCCTGCAAGAAACAAGGCAGCCGTTTATGTTTCTGAAGACGGTTCCTGGGCAGCAGCATCCGGAAAGACGATCCCGTTAAGTGTATTCCGAAGCAGACCTGCAGGTTTTCCCTTTGTTCCGGACAGTATGAAAGACGGATTTCAGATGAGTACTCTTATGAAAGTAACAGATGGAGCAAAAGCAGAAAACGGGATCACCATAACAAGAGGAGCCGCAGAAAAATGGCAGCTGGCCTACTGGACGAGCGCAGCGGATTATAATTCACACAAAACTAATCCCAAAATGATGTCGGGGACAAGCCTGAGCCTTAAGGATGGGGCATATTTTTTTCTGATCTTTCCGTTAAATGCATCTGCAACAAAGAAGTTTTCCTGCAAAATGCTGCTTCAGCCGGTTTCCTATATCCTGGTTGACGGAAGTGCCCAGGCGGGAAAAGATGGAGTACAGGATTTTGGCGCTTACGTATACCAGGGAACAAGAGGAAGCCTTTCGTTTTCAGTAAAGCCATCGGTTTACGGCAATGCAAAGCTGGTCAAGAAGGAACCCAACACGGGAAAACTGATCCAGGGAGCGCAGTACGGACTGTTTGCAGCAGAAGCTCTGACCTCCGGATACCGGACTATGTACAGTAAGGATCAGAAGGTTTCAACCGGAACAACAAACGCCGGTGGAGAGATCCTTTTTTCAAAACTAGTTCCCGGAAAATATTATGTGAAAGAAACGAAAACTGCTGCCGGATACAAGCTGAACACCGTTATCAAAAATCTTACAGTAACCGGTGGAAAGACAACAACCGTTAACGTAACGGATATCATGGATATCAGCGGAACAGTATCCATCAGAAAGAAAGACGGAAATACCGGTGATCCACTGGCAGGAGCTGAATTTACCCTGTATCAGTGGAGTAAAAAAAGCAAAAGCTATGTAACCTTAAAAAAACTGACTTATGATGGACAGAAACGTACCTATAACTCCGGAAAATTTAATTATACCGAAGACAATCAGGGAAAATTCCGTGTGCGTGAGACAAAAGCTCCTCCCAATTACACCGGAAACTGGCAGAAGAATTTTACGCTGGAAAAGCCGGGAGAAAAGCAGGAATTCCTGTTTGAAGCAGTGAACTACCAGAACGAAAAACGAAGGATAGAGGTTCGTAAGATCGATGCGAAGACCGGTGAGGTCCTGAAGGGTGCGGAATTTACACTTTATGAATACAGTGCAGCCAAAAAAGCCTATAAAGAAAAAGGAACTCTTCTGGATTATGACATCTCCAGTGAACTTTATGTAAGTGGTGAACTTTTGAAGACTTCGGATAATGAGGGAAAATATAAGATCGTGGAAACAAAGACTCCGCCCGGATATACAGGAAGCTGGGAAGAAGAGGTGGATATCACAGACAAGGATGCACGCCTTTCCTTTGAAGTTGTCAATGAAAAGGAAAAGGAATATACAGGGGTGATCCGTCTGAGAAAAACAGACATCTATACAGGGGAAGTTCTGGAAGATGCGGAATTTACCATGCTTCAGTGGAATAGAGGGAAGCAGACTTACCAGAATGACCTGGGCGGGCAGAGCATCCTGAAGTTTGACGTAGAAACCGGATGGTACTCTACGGAAGAGCTGGTGCTCACAGATGACAATCAGGGAAGGTTCAAAGTAGTGGAAACAAAAAATCCGGAAAACTATACTGGCAAATACGAAAAGGAGGTAATCTTCCAGAAAAAAGAAAATACAGATACGGATACTGTGGATCTGAAAGCAGAGAATACTCCGGTAACACTTCCGCTGGGAAATATCACCATCATAAAAAAGATCAAAGAGGAGGATATTACCTGGGCTCATGGAAATCCAACCTTTTCCTTTGTGGCAGAAGGTACGGATCTATCCGGAAATCCTCACAGATATGAGGATTATGTGACCTTTACCAGAGGAAGCTATGAAACCGATAAAAATGGCTATGCAACATTATCGGTCACTCTCAGGAATATCCCGCTGGGGCAGTATACGGTCTGGGAAAAACCGGTACTACGCTACTATCTGAAAGATGTACGGGCAAATACAGAGAATGTCCGCATCATAAAAGGCGCTGCACCTGCATATGGTACAGATCCCCGGAAGATTGCTTCCGGTACGGCTGCTCTGACAATGCAAAACAAAAATGCATCGCTGACTTTTGTAAATGAGAAATCCAGATATGATCGATATTCCCACAATGACAGCATAAAAAATACCATACCAGTATCATTTTCATGAAAAAAGACAGTAGGGCAGGAGTAATCCTGCCCTCCGCAGCGTATTTTATATAGTAAAAAACAAACTGTAAAAAGAAATAAAAGAACTACATATATACCCAAAGATATGGTATACTTTTTTACAAATACTGTGAACTCAAGAACTCTCTGGGAGGTCGATGATGAAAACAGACGAAAAAAATCCCGTTTTTGATATTCGGGATACATTGGAAAAATACGCTTGCATTTATCGAAATACTACACTGAAGCTTTTTCAGTACTGTCAGGAGACGGACATATATGAACGTCTGGATGAATACCTGAGACCTGTAAAAAATATTACGGATTTTAAGACTAGTGGACAGAAATACAGCAATGTTTATAAAGACGACTGGAAGTTTTTGACGGATTTTCTGACATCCCGGGAAGGCGGGACGATAGAAGTGCGGTGTATCAATAAAGACGGTAATGCGAGTCTTCTGACAGTACGGGGATTTATAGCACAGGATAAAAATACCGGATATCATTATTTCATAGGAAGCTCCAGAGATATCACCAGGGAGAAGCTGCAGGAAGAATTTCTTGAGGAACGTGCCCAGAAAGATCCTCTGACCGGAGTGTATAACCGCTTTTTCGGAAAAGAACTGATCGATGAATACCTTGCATCCAGAAATCCCTATGCAGGATGCGGGATGATGGTGCTTGATGTAGATTATTTTAAAAATGTAAATGATACTTACGGACATATGTTCGGTGATGAAGTCCTGAAACGTTTTGCGGAGCTGTTTGTGGCTTTGTTCGACATTAATGATGTGATCATGCGTCTGGGTGGCGATGAATTTGTGATCCTTTTGAAGGATATCAGCCATGCAGCAATCATGAAAAAGGCAGGAAAACTGATACGGGAAGTGCAGAAACTTAAATTTCCGGGAACCACGTATCTGGCAACCTGCAGTGTGGGGATCTGCTTTCTTCCGGAAAATGTTTCCGGATATACATATCAGCAGCTCTTTGAAAATGCAGACTGGGCACTTTACCAGGCAAAGAAAAATGGAAAAAACCGCTATGCTTTCTGTGATAATCTGAGACGTTTTGAGGATAAGACAGAGGAAAAGCAGGAATTATACGAGGGTGTTGAGATAGATGCCAGATATCTTCATAATGATATTGTTTCTACTGCATTTGAAATATTTGAAAAAATGAGCAGCTTTCAGGCAGCGATTGAACTTCTGATGAAAGTGATCGGTCTGAAATTCCGGCTTAACCGGATCACAGTCCTGCATACCAAGGTGGCAGAGCAGAAAATAAACAGGGTTTTTCAATGGGTTTCAGAAGAAGAATACAGGCTTTTGATAGATGAGATACATTTCTCAAAAAGTGATTTTATCACATTGTTTCGCCACAATGATGAATATGGTACTGTGGTGATTCAGGAGAATGATCTGGCTGAATATTCGGAACAGGGAAGAAAGAATGTGTTACAGTGCGGAGCAAAAACTGTAGTCTGTGCTGCTATGTATTGCGAGGGAAGCTATACAGAGGCCATTGCATATGTGACCTGCCAGGAAAAAAGGCTCTGGTCCAGAGAAGATCGTAAGCTGTTGGGAGAAGTGACCAAGATCATTTCCGCGCATTATGCCAAGAACCAGGCATTTAACAGTGCTTATCGTAGCATTGCTGCAGAATCCGGACGGGATCAGCTTACCGGATTGTCTTCTTTTTCAAGATTTCGCGAAAATGTGGAGAAAATGCTGATCGGAGGTTACGGGCCGGGACACGCAGTGATATATACCGATTTTGAAAAATTTAAACGTATCAATGCAAAATACGGATATCGTGTGGGAGATCAGATCCTGCGGCAGTTTTCCGAGTATGTGATAAGCGTTCTAAAAACAGATATAGATGTATATTTTACCAGGGCGATCTCTGATCATTTTATCCTTTTCACTCCATGTGATATGGATGTTGATCCGGAAACAGCTGTTTTAAAGACCAATCAGGAGTTCTTACGGCAGATGAAAGAGAAATATCCGGATATGGAGCTCTGTGTCCGCACTGGGATCTATCTGATCACCAAAGGATGTGACAATGCATCTGAGGCGATCGATGCAGCGAATTATGCAAGAAAATATGCTGCTGGAAATTGTGAAACAGGTGTTAAGCTGTATGACGAAGAACTGAAAAAGCAAAGCGATGCAGAGTGAAAGATACAGGAATACGGCCCGGAATCTATGCTTTTTCAGAATTTCAGGAATAATCTTTCAGGAAAGCTTTTACAATAGAACAGAGATGTTTGCGGCAGGAGTGAGCTTATGAACAGAAGTGTTCCGGAAAGTCTTTTGATCTGTATTTTAGTCTTATGCCTGGCTCTGACACCCATTGGTGTCAGGGGAGAAACGGAAGATAGTGGAAAAGCACAGCAGCTGATCGAAGCGCCGGGTGCAGTCCTTATGGAAAAAGAAACCGGTACCGTGATCTATTCCAGGGATCCTGACACCCGAAGAAGCCCGGCCAGTATTACAAAGATCATGACATTGATTCTGATCTTTGATGCTATCCGTGAGGGAACCCTGCATCTGGAGGATAGCATTACCACCAGTGCTTATGCCAGATCCATGGGAGGGTCTCAGGTATTTCTGGAAGAAGGAGAAAAGCAGACTGCAGAAACCATGATCAAATGTATTGTGATCGCTTCCGGAAATGATGCCAGCGTAGCTATGGCGGAGCATGTTGCGGGAACAGAACAAGCCTTTGTGGAGAGGATGAACGAGAGGGCGAAGGATCTTGGAATGAAAAATACCCATTTTGTGGATTGCTGCGGGCTGACGGAATCACAGGAGCATTATACAACTCCCTATGACATTGCACTTATGAGCAGGGAGCTCATCAGCAGATATCCGGAAGTTCTTACATATTCATCTGTCTGGATGGAGGATATCACACACGTTACCAGAAAAGGATCCTCGAAATTTACACTGACCAACACAAATAAACTGCTGCGCAGCTATGAGGGGTGTATGGGACTTAAAACGGGCAGCACCAGTATTGCAAAATACTGTCTCAGTGCTGTGGCAGAACGAAACGGGATCACACTGATCGCCTCAGTGATGGCCGCACCGGACCCGAAAACAAGATTCCGGGATGCAGCAGCTCTTTTAAATTACGGCTTTTCTAAATGCACATTGTATCTGGATGATGCTCTGGAGCCACTGAAACCTATGAAGCTCCGCAAAGGAGTCAAAGAGCAGGTTCCGCTTGTATATAGAGGGAAATTCCGATATATCAGCACAGATGGAACGAAACCTGACAATGTTAAGAAAAAGTTGATCCTTCCCAAAGAACAAAGTGCGCCGGTGAAAAAAGGGCAGAAAGTAGGGGCACAGGAATACTATCAGGATGGGAAAAAGATCGGTAGTCTGGATATCCTGTACGGGGAAACAATAAAAAAGGCCGGATACCATGACTGGCTGGAAAGAACCTGTCAGGCATTTCTTTTGTGATGCCTGCAACATATTTTGACAAAAAGGGCAGACTGGATGTATAATACAACGGATTGAAGAAATAACAGAACAGGGAAGGGATTTTGGATGAAAGAGATCAGAACAGAAGATGCAGTGGGACACATTCTGTGCCATGATATCACGCAGATCATAAAAGATGAGAAAAAAGGCGTTCTTTTCAAAAAGGGGCATGTAGTGAAAGAAGAGGATATACCACTGCTGCTCTCTGTAGGAAAAGAACACCTTTTTGTGTGGGAGAAAAAAACGGGGATTCTTCACGAAAATGAAGCTGCAGAGATCCTTTACAAAATCTGTGCTGGAAATTCTTCCAAAGTACATGGAACTGAGATCAAAGAAGGTAAGATCGAGGTGGTATCAAAGATCGATGGTATTCTGAAAATACGTCGTGATGCACTTGTGGCTGTGAATTCTCTGGGAGAAATGATGATTGCTTCCAGACATGGCGATTTTCCGATAAAAAAAGGTGATAAGGTTGCAGGAACCAGGATCATTCCGCTTGTGATCGAGAAAGAGAAAATGGATGCAGCAGAGAAGGCAGCAGGAAATCTTCCGATCTTTGACATTCTCCCTTACCAGCAGAAAAAAGTAGGGATCGTCACAACCGGAAGTGAGATCAAAAAAGGACTGATCCAGGATACCTTCACACCGGTACTCCGGGAAAAGCTTTCCGGGTTTCCGACAGAAGTGACAGGCCAGGTGATGCCGGGAGATGATAAGGAAGAGATCACAAAAGCAATTCTTTCTTTCGCAGATGCAGGAGCAGATCTGATCATCTGTACCGGCGGAATGAGTGTGGATCCCGATGATCGTACTCCGGGCGGGATCCGGGATACCGGAGCAAAAATCGTAACCTATGGAGCACCTGTACTTCCGGGAGCTATGCTGCTTGTGGCATATCTTGAGAGGAACGGAAGATCCATACCGGTACTTGGACTTCCGGGCTGCGTCATGTACGCAAAAAGAACGGTATTTGATCTGATCCTGCCCAGAGTAATGGCGGATGATGAGATCAAGGCAGAGGAGATCGCCAGGCTGGGAGAGGGCGGACTTTGTCTGAACTGTCCGGTTTGCACTTTCCCGAACTGCGGATTTGGAAAATAATATGAAAAAATTCAGAATCAAACAATATGAGATCCATATGGACAAGATCCATGCCCCACAGGGCGTGCGGATGATCCTTCTTGCGGATCTTCACGGGATATCCTACGGAAAAGACAATATACGGCTGACAGAGACGATCCGAAAACTTGCCCCGGACGTGATCCTTTCTGCCGGCGACATGGCTGTACGTACAGAAACGGATACTCTGGTAACTGCATGTAAGCTGCTGACAGAGCTTGCCAGGGATTTTCCCGTGTATTATGCACTTGGTAATCATGAATATAAAATGTGCCTTTCCGAAGAATATCGGCCATATTATGCGAAATATGAAAAGGCACTGAAAAAAGCTGGCGTGCATATTTTAAGGAACGGACATGAAGCTATGGTCCTGCAGGGAGAGCGCTTCTGTTTCTGGGGCCTGGAGCTTCCCATCAAATATTATCACAAGCCGAGATCACCGAAGCTGAAAAAAGAAGTGATGGAAGAACTGATCGGAAAACCTGAAGATAAAGGGATGCAGATCCTGCTGGCACATAATCCAAAATACGGAAAAACCTATTTTGAATGGGGCGCGGATCTGATCCTGTCCGGACACTATCACGGAGGCGTTGTCCGCCTTAGTGAACATTACGGTCTTTCATCTCCTCAATATCTGTTTCTTCCGCCGTTTTGCTGTGGAGACTTTCACAAAGGGGATCAGCATATGATCGTCAGTGCTGGACTTGGAGAACATACCATTCCCCTTCGGATCCATAATCCAAGGGAACTGCTGGTGATCGATATAAAACCTTCCGAAAAAATGAAATGAGGAAACCCTATGGCATTATCTGTTAAGCTGAATGTATTTGAAGGCCCTCTGGATCTTCTGCTTCACCTGATCGACAAAAACAAGATCGATATCTATGATATTCCTATTGTGGAGATCACAGATCAGTATATGGAATATCTGCATTCCATGGAAAAAGAAGATCTGGGGATCATGAGTGAATTTCTTGTCATGGCAGCTACTCTTCTGGATATCAAATGTAAAATGCTTCTTCCGAAAGAAGTGAATGAGGAAGGAGAAGAGGAGGACCCTAGAGCAGAGCTTGTGCAGAAGCTGCTGGAATATAAGATGTACAAATATATGTCCTATGAATTACGGGACAGGCTTGGAGATGCGGCAGGGGTTTATTACCGAAAACAGGATCTTCCGGAAGAAGTGCTACAGTATACTCCACCGTCTGATCCCCAGGAACTTCTCCGGGGTCTGACATTGGAGCGGATGAGTGCGATCTATCAGGCTTTGATCCGCAGACAGGAAAATAAGATCGATCCGATCCGAAGTAAATTCGGAAGGATCGAAAAAGAGGAAATATCACTTTCCGATAAATTGCTGGAAATGAAGGAATATGCAAAAACTCACCGAAAATTCAGCTTTCGCAGGCTGATGGAAAACCAGCATTCCAAAATACAGCTGATCGTGACATTTCTGGCAATTCTGGAATTGATGAAAATGGGACATGTTCATGCAGAACAGGAAGATCTTTTTGATGATATTCATGTGGAAGTTATCACGGATCCGGACACATGGAAGAATCTGACAGAGTTCGCAGATGAATAATATAGTAGGAATGAGGACAATAAGTGGAAATCAAACGAATTGAAGGAGAAATCGAAGCCATCCTGTTTGCAATGGGAGAAGCAGTGGAATTACCCCGTATTGCCAGAGCGATCCGTCAGGATCCGACAACAACGGAAAATATCATCCGAAATATGATGATCCGTTATCAGGAAGAAGAGCGGGGGATCCAGATCATAGAGCTCGAAAACTCCTTTCAGCTTTGTACAAAAAAAGAATACTATGATTCTCTTATCCGGATCGCAGCGCAGCCAAAGAAACCCACGCTGACAGACGTTATGCTTGAAACCCTTTCGATCATTGCCTACAAACAGCCCGTTACAAAAGCAGAGATCGAAAAGATCCGAGGGGTAAAATGTGATCATGCCATCAATAAGCTGATGGATTATGATCTGGTGAGAGAACTTGGACGTCTGGATGCTCCGGGTCGCCCGATCCTCCTGGGAACCACCGAAGAATTTCTGCGCTGCTTTGGTGTCCAGGGGCTGGAAGACCTTCCGGAAATGGATCCGGTCCAGCTGGAGGATTTCAAGGCGGAAGCAGAGGAAGAGATCCAGCTGAAGCTGGACGTATAACAAATAACACGGACAGATGCCGGTTTACGGGACCTGTCGGACAGATCAGAAAACAGAAGAGGAGTGACGAAAATGCCCACAACATACGCACATGATCTTTTTGGAAAAAGGGTTTACCGGAAACTTTCCGCAAAATTACAGCATCTGATCCGAAGCAACGGAAATCTGTACCGGATCGGACAGCATGGTCCGGATATCCTGTTTTATTATTTTATATCCAAAAATCCGGTGACACAGTACGGAGTGCAGATGCATGGACGGAAAGCAAGAGAATTCTTTGAAAAGGGCATGGCGAAGGTCCGGGAGGAAAAAAATCCTGCACTGATGGCTTACCTGCTGGGGTTCGGATGTCATTATATCCTGGATTCTACCTGTCATCCTTACGTCAATCAGGTAGCTGCCGAGGGGAAAGTCTCACATACGCTCTTTGAGAAGGAATTTGATCGCATGCTGATGTATGAAACCGGCAAAGATCCATTGCGTTTTTATCCGTCTCATGGGATCCGTGCCAGTTTTCTCAGTGCATGGACGATCCACCAGGTATTGCCGGCGATCCGTACCTGGAACATTTATCTGTCATTGAAAATGATGAAGATATTCACCTGTATTTTGGTATGTGATGATGGAGGAAGGAAGAGACGCCTTTCGGAACATGCCCTTTCCCCCGCAGGAAAAAAGATATCTGCGTTTATTACCGAATTTTTTATGAGCCCGGAGCCAGAGATCGACTGTAAGGAGGAGCTTCTTAAACTGGACAGTCTGATGGAAGAGGCGCTTGCCAAGGCGCCAGATATGCTGGAAGAGCTTGCTGCACTTGCAGTCAGGCCAGGACATCTTTCTGACAGATGGGATCTGACCTTTAACGGATGATCGATCCCGGCAGACAATAGATACAAGTGATATCTGAATGCTATCCCCGCATAAAATTAAATATAACAGTTACTGTAAACAGTTATATGAACCGTGTACGGGGTGATGCATTATGAGCAAACGGCGTATGGCCGCTGTCGTGCTGGTGACAGCGGTCCTTATTATTTGTCAGATTTTTCCGGTAAAGGCGGCAGATGGCGAAAATCTATATGCACTTTCTGCAGTTCTCATGGATGGGGAGACCGGCCGTGTGCTGTACGGAAAAGAAGCATACAAAGGACGGCCGAATGCCAGCACCACAAAGGTAATGACCTGTATTCTTGCTCTGGAGCTGGCAAAGGGAGATGATTACGTACAGGTTTCCGGGAATGCGGCATCTCAGCCACAGACACGTCTTGGCATGCGGGAGGGACAGCAGTTTTATCTGGAGGATCTTCTCTATTCACTGATGCTGAAAAGCCATAATGATTCCGCAGTGGCCATCGCGGAACATATCGGCGGCTCCGTAAAAGGTTTTGCAGAGAAGATGAATGAAAAAGCAAAAGAGCTGGGATGTAAGGACACACATTTTGTTACACCCAATGGTCTGGATGGAGAAGATGAAGGCGGTATCCATCATACAACAGCCCGGGATCTTGCCTTGATCATGGCGTATGCAATAAAAAATGCAACATTTGTCCATATTACCCAGACTAGAGATTATACTTTCACGGATATCTCAGGAAAAAAGCATTATTCGGTACATAATACCAATGCTTTCCTGGATATGGAAACAGGAGTGATCTCCGGAAAAACAGGATTTACAGGAAATGCCGGATATTGTTATGTCTGCGCAGTCCGACAGGACGAGCGATTATTTATCGTGGCTCTTCTGGGATGCGGATGGCCCGGAAATAAAAATTATAAATGGAGCGATACTAAGAAGCTTCTTTCCTATGGCAGGGAAAATTATCAGTATGTGATGCTACCGGAGCTTCCGCAGCTGCCTGAGATCCCAGTAACAGAAGCAGCACCGGGAAAAGAAGATCCATATCCGCAAAAGTCCGATCGTTCCGGATATCCTCCCAAACAGGTTATGCTGAAAATACACGCAGTACTTTCTGAAAAAGATCGTGAGAAAAGATATCTTCTGAAAAAAACAGAAACGATCACATGGGAAACGGAGCTTCCGGATAAGCTCCCGGCACCAATACAGAAAAACCAGAAGATCGGTACACTCCATGCAAAGCTCAACGGAAAAGAACTCCTTTCCTGCCTTGTAACCGCCGATGACAAAATCGACAGAATTACCTATAAATGGTATGTGGATAAAGTATTTAAGGATTATTTCCATTAATTTAGCGACCCCTGGCATAAGTCAGGGGTTAATTTTTTAACGTTCGTGACGAAAAGTATTGAATTTTCTGCAAAAAAAAGGTACAATTATACTCGGCTGAATTTTTGGTTATATTAATAAAAAAATGGAGGGCATAGTATAATGAGTAATGCGACACAAAGCGTAGCGGCTGCAAGGATCAATTCCCTGCTTGACGCCAACAGTTTTGTTGAGATCGGACAGGCTGTCACAGCCAGAGCTACAGATTTCAACATGACTGAAAAAAAAGCACCTTCAGACGGTGTGATCACCGGATATGGTGTGATTGACGGCAGTCTGGTGTATGTATACAGCCAGGATGCATCTGTACTGAACGGAACAGTTGGTGAGATGCATGCCAAAAAGATCGCCAAAATTTATGATCTCGCTCTGAAAGTTGGAGCACCTGTTATCGGTCTTGTAGACTGTGCGGGACTTCGTCTTCAGGAGGCTACCGATGCACTTGAGGCATTTGGTGAGATCTATCTGAAACAGACACTGGCATCCGGTGTTATTCCACAGATCACTGCTGTTTTCGGAACATGCGGCGGTGGAATGGCAGTTGTACCGGCTCTTACAGACTTTACATTTGTAGAGGAGAAGAAGGGCAGACTGTTTGTAAACACTCCAAATGCACTGGAAGGAAACAGAGTGGAAAAATGCGATTCAGCTTCCGCACAGTTCCAGAGCGAGGAGACAGGACTTGTTGACGGCATCGGAACAGAAGAGGAGATCCTTGGACAGATCCGTACACTGGTCAGCATGCTTCCGGAGAATAATGAAGATAATGACAGCTTCAAGGAATGCACAGATGACCTGAACAGAGTATGTGATGATATCGCAGGCTGCACAGGCGACACAGTTATTGCGCTTTCAAGAATCGCTGATGATGGTGAGTTCTTCGAGACAAAGGCAGCTTACGGCCAGGATATCGTAACAGGCTTCCTTCGTCTGAACGGAGCTACCGTTGGCGCTGTTGCAAACAGAAGCGAATCTTACGATGCTGATGGCAATAAGACAGAGATTTCCGACGGAACTCTTTCTGCAAGAGGTGCAAGAAAAGCAGCAGACTTCGTAAAATTCTGTGATGCTTTTGAGATTCCGGTACTTACTCTTACTAATGTAACAGGATTTAAAGCTACACTCTGCAATGAGAAGATGATGGCTAAATCCGTAGGTGAGATGGTACATGCTTTTGCATCTGCAACTGTACCGAAGGTAAATGTTGTAATTGGTAAAGCATACGGAACTGCATACGTTGCCATGAACAGCAAATCCGTCGGAGCAGATATGGTTTATGCATGGGATACAGCTGAGATCGGTATGATGGATGCTTCCCTTGCAGCAAAGATCATGTATGAGGGAGCTGACGCTTCTACACTGAATGAGAAGGCAGCTGAGTACAAAGAACTCCAGAACGGTATCGCATCTGCAGCAGCAAGAGGATATGTGGATACTGTGATCAAAGCAGAAGATACAAGAAAATATGTAATCGGTGCTTTTGAGATGCTGTTCACAAAAAGGGAAGACCGTCCATCCAAAAAGCATGGAACAGTCTAAGTGAGGTGAGCGTATGAGACAGTTTTATAAAAAGATCTCTTCTGTCTGCATGGCACTTCTTTGCGTAGCTGCACTTCTGATCGGATGCACAGCTACTGCATGGGCTGCTGATGAGATTGATGATTCTGTAAAGAGTCAGCTTGTCACAACAACCAAGGGCCTGACGGATGCGATCATCGCAATGTCCGAGGATGATATCCAGGGATATCTGGAATCAGAGGATGCTTTCACACAGAGTGCTGCAAGTGCATGGGATGGCTCCAGAGAAGAGCTTGGTGAGAAAAAAGGTGATATCGATGAGAAAGATATCACAGTGGAGTATTCCGATGATCAGTATACCGTTGTTGTTCCGGTATCCTTCGAGAAAAACAAAGCGAATTTCACTTATGTATTTGATAAATCAGGAACCCCGACTTCTCTTACAGTTGATGTGAATTATACACTGGCACAGAACATGGAGAAGGCAGCGATGAATACAGTGATGGGTCTCGGAACAGTATTTGTGATCCTGGTATTCCTGATCTTCGTGATCTCTCTTTTCAAATATATTCCCGGACTTGTGGAAGGAAAGAAAAAAGAGAGCAAACCGGCTCCGGCAGCCGCAGCACCGGCTCCGGTTGCAGCACCAGTTGCTGAGCCTGCTGTTGAGGATGTGACAGATGATGGTGAGCTTATTGCCGTGATCGCTGCAGCTATCGCTGCTTCTGAAGGCAAAACAAGCACAGACGGATTCGTAGTACGTTCCATCCGCAAAGTCAACCGCAGAAAAAGATAATCATTATTTAGGAGGATTTTAAAATGAAGAGTTATACAATTACTGTTAACGGAACAGCATATGAAGTTACTGTAGAAGAGAACGGAAACGCAGCAGCTCCAGTTGCAGCAGCACCAAAAGCAGCAGCTCCGGCTCCTAAGGCAGCTCCGGCAGCAGCACCAAAGGCAGCAGCTCCGGCAGCAGGCGCAGGTTCTGTTAAGGTTTCCGCAGCGGTTCCTGGAAAAGTTGTAAAAATCGTTGCATCTGTTGGACAGAGCGTAAAAGCTGGTGACAGCGTAGTGATCGTTGAGTCCATGAAGATGGAGATCCCGGTTGTTGCTCCTCAGGACGGAACAATCGCCAGCATCGATGTTGCAGAGGGTGCTGCCGTTGAAAATGGAGATACTCTTGCAACAATGAACTAAACAGGAGGTAGACAAATGTCTTATGTAACAAATACCCTGTCAAACCTGATCCATCAGACAGCATTTTTCAACCTTACCTGGGGAAACTACCTGATGATCGCAGTGGCATGTGTGTTCTTATATCTTGCCATTAAACATGGTTTTGAGCCGCTGCTGTTGGTTCCGATCGCTTTTGGTATGCTTCTGGTAAATATTTATCCGGACATTATGCTGAGCATTGAGGATTCATCCAATGGCGTTGGCGGACTTCTTCATTATTTTTACTTAATGGATGAGTGGAGTATTCTTCCTTCACTGATCTTCCTGGGTGTCGGTGCGATGACAGACTTCGGTCCGCTGATCGCAAACCCGATCAGCTTCCTGATGGGAGCAGCTGCACAGCTTGGTATTTACCTTGCATACTTCCTTGCAATTTTCCTTGGATTTAATGGTAAAGCAGCAGCAGCGATCTCTATCATTGGTGGTGCTGACGGCCCGACTTCCATTTTCCTTGCAGGTAAGCTTGGACAGTCTTCTCTTATGGGACCGATCGCAGTGGCAGCATATTCCTATATGTCCCTGGTACCGATCATCCAGCCTCCGATCATGAAGGCATTCACAACAGAGAAAGAGCGTAAGATCAAAATGGCGCAGCTCCGTCCTGTTACAAAACTTGAGAAGATCCTTTTCCCGATCGTTATCACAATCGTTGTTTGCCTGATCCTTCCGACAACAGCTCCCCTTGTTGGTATGCTGATGCTCGGAAACCTGTTCCGTGAGTCCGGAGTTGTTAAACAGCTTTCTGAAACAGCTTCCAACGCTCTTATGTACATCGTAGTAATCCTTCTCGGAACATCTGTAGGTGCTTCCACAAGTGCTGAGGCGTTCCTGAACGTAGATACACTGAAGATCGTAGTTCTTGGTCTTGTTGCCTTTGCCTGCGGTACTTTTGGTGGTGTTATGCTTGGTAAGCTTCTCTGCAAGGTTACTCACGGAAAGATCAATCCTCTGATCGGATCAGCCGGTGTTTCTGCCGTTCCTATGGCAGCCCGTGTATCCCAGAAGGTTGGTGCTGAGGCAGATCCTACAAACTTCCTGCTGATGCATGCGATGGGACCGAACGTTGCTGGTGTTATCGGTACAGCGGTTGCTGCCGGTACATTCATGGCGATCTTTGGTGTCTAACCCATTGTCTTATAAAAATTTGTAAGGAGAATAATTATGGCAGAAATAGAGAAAAAACCTGTGAAAGTTGTGGAAACGATCCTGCGTGACGCTCATCAGTCCCTGATCGCTACACGTATGAGCACAGAGCAGATGCTTCCGATCATTGAGAAGCTTGACAAAGTCGGCTACTATGCAGTAGAGTGCTGGGGCGGTGCTACTTTCGATGCTTCCTTACGTTTCCTGAAAGAGGATCCGTGGGAAAGACTTCGTAAACTTCGTGACGGTTTCAAAAACACAAAGCTTCAGATGCTGTTCCGTGGACAGAACATCCTTGGATATCGTCCATATGCAGATGATGTAGTAGAGTATTTTGTACAGAAATCCGCAGCTAACGGTATCGATATCATCCGTATCTTTGACTGTATGAATGACCTTCGTAACCTTCAGACAGCTGTAAAAGCAGCAAACAAGGAGAAAGCACATGCACAGGTTGCAATGGCTTACACACTTGGTGATGCTTACACACTTGATTACTGGACAGATCTTGCAAAACGTATCGAGGATATGGGTGCAGATTCCATCTGTATCAAAGATATGGCAGGACTTCTTGTTCCGTACAAAGCTACAGAGCTTGTTCAGGCTCTCAAAGAGACTGTTAAGATCCCGATTGATCTTCATTCTCACTATACATCCGGTGTTGCTTCCATGACATATATGAAGGCAGTAGAGGCAGGTGTTGATATCATCGACACAGCAATGTCTCCGTTTGCTCTTGGAACATCCCAGCCGGCAACAGAGGTTATGGTTGAGACCTTCAAGGGAACACCATATGATACAGGATTTGATCAGCAGCTTCTCGCTGAGATCGCTGACTACTTCCGTCCGATGCGTGATGAGGCTCTTGATACAGGTCTTCTCAATCCGAAGAACCTTGGTGTAAACATCAAGACTCTTCTGTATCAGGTACCAGGCGGAATGCTTTCCAACCTGACATCACAGCTGAAAGAGCAGCATGCCGAGGATAAATTCTACGAAGTACTTGAGGAAGTTCCGCGTGTACGTAAAGACCTTGGTGAGCCACCGCTTGTTACACCGTCCTCTCAGATCGTTGGTACACAGGCTGTATTTAACGTGATCATGGGCGAGCGTTACAAGGTTGTCACAAAAGAGACAAAAGACGTGTTAAGTGGTAAGTATGGCGCAACAGCCAGACCGTTCAATCCGGAAGTACAGAAAAAATGTATCGGAGATATTGAACCGATCACATGCCGTCCGGCAGATCTTCTGGAGGATGAGCTTGATAAGCTTGAGAGCGAGATGGCACAGTACAAGGAGCAGGATGAGGATGTTCTCACATATGCACTGTTCCCGCAGGTTGCCATGGACTTCTTTAAATATCGCCAGGCTCAGAAGACAAAAGTTGATGAGACTGTAGCAGATACCAAGAACGGCGCATACCCGGTATAAAGCACACATAGAAATGCAGATGCATTTCAAAACAGGAAAAGGAGCTTGCTGTATGCAGGCTCCTTTGTGCATAAAAAAGATAAAAAAGGCAGGATAACAGGTAATGTCCAAAGTTGCGATCATAGGCGGCGGTGCCGCCGGAATGCTCTGCGGTGTATATGCTGCGCGCAGAGGACACCAGGTTCACATACTGGAAAAAAATGAGAAACTCGGAAAAAAGCTTTTCATCACCGGAAAGGGACGGTGCAACGTCACCAATGATTCAGATACCGAAGAACTTTTTCCGGCAGTGATGTCAAACCGCAAATTTCTTTACAGTGCTTTCTACACCTATGGAAGCAGAGATGTGATGGAATTTTTTGAGGAGGCAGGAGTGCCGCTGAAAACAGAGCGTGGAAACCGGGTTTTTCCGGTATCGGATCATTCATCAGATATTATCCGTGCGCTTGAGCGGGAACTGAAAAAAGCCGGAGCGCAGATCCATCTTCATACAGAGGTAACGGAAGTTTGTACACAGGATGAAAAAGTTACCGGTGTATTACTTTCGGACGGTACCTTTTTTGAAGCGGATACTGTGGTAGTTGCCACAGGCGGGCTTTCCTACCCGTCCACAGGTTCCACAGGAGATGGATATCGTTTTGCTGCTGAAACGGGACATAAAGTTGTTTCCCAGTCACCATCACTGGTACCATTGGTGGCAAAAGAAGATTATGTTTCCAAACTTCAGGGCCTTTCCCTTCGGAATGTGGAGCTTACAGTAAAATCCGGCAAAAAAGTTCTCTATAAAGATTTCGGCGAGATGATGTTTACTCATTTCGGAGTGACAGGACCGCTGATCCTTTCCGCCAGTGCCCAGATCGGCAAAAAGCTGGAAAAGGAGCCTTTGGAGGCTTTCCTGGATCTGAAGCCGGCGCTTGATGCAGAACAGCTTGACGCCCGGATCCTGCGTGAATTTGATGCAAATCATAACAAGCAGTTTAAAAATGTGATCGGTGTTCTTTTTCCGTCTTCTCTGACTCCGATCATGATCGAAATTGGCGGTATCCCCGGGGAAAAACCGGTACATGAGATCTCCAGGGAAGAGCGTCAGGCTTTTGGCCGTCTGATCAAGGCTTTTCCGTTTACGATCACGGGAATGGGAGAGTTTAAGGAAGCGATCATCACAAGAGGCGGTGTGTCAGTAAAAGAGATACAGCCATCCACAATGGAATCCAAAAAAATAAAAAATCTGTATTTTACAGGTGAAGTACTGGATCTGGATGCAGTGACCGGTGGCTATAATCTTCAGATCGCATGGTCTACAGCGTATGCGGCAGCTCAGGCGATAGAATAACAGAAAAGAGGAAGGAGCAACGATTATGGGTATTAATATTGCAATTGACGGACCGGCAGGTGCAGGAAAAAGCACAATTGCAAAAAAAGTGGCAAAGGAGCTGTCCTTTATTTATGTAGATACAGGGGCAATGTATCGTGCCATGGCACTTTATCTTCTGGAAAAAGGGATCAGCGGTGACGAAAAAATCTCTGAAGCCTGTCATGATGCGGATATCTCTATCCGTTATGAGAACGGTGAGCAGCAGGTGATCCTTAACGGAAAGAATGTAACTGCGTTCCTCCGTAAGGAAGAGGTAGGAAATATGGCATCTGTAAGCTCTGCAAATCCGGAGGTGCGTGCACATCTTCTGAAGCTGCAGCGCAATCTTGCAGCCGAGAATAATGTAGTTATGGACGGAAGAGATATCGGAACCACCATTCTTCCCAATGCGGAAGTGAAGATCTTTCTGACTGCAAGTGCAAAGACCCGTGCTAGCAGACGATACCTGGAGCTTACAGAGAAGGGTGAAGCCTGCGATATGGATGAGATCCTGAAAGATATCGTTGACAGAGATGAGAGAGATATGAACCGCGCGGTTTCTCCGCTTAAAAAAGCAGAGGATGCTGTTCTTGTTGATTCATCTGAGATGGGAATTGACGAAGTGGTTGAGAGTATCCTTTCCGTATACAGAAAAAGGGTGAATGGATGAACGTAAAAGTTGCAGAAACTGCCGGCTTCTGTTTCGGCGTACAAAGAGCAGTTGACCGTGTTTATGAGCTGATCGGTTCCGATGCAGCACCGATTTATACACTGGGCCCGATCATCCATAATGAGGAGGTTGTCTCAGATCTCGAAAAAAAAGGTGTGGCTGTGATCTGTGAGAAGGATCTTGGCAGCCTGAAGGGCGGCACTGTTGTGATCCGTTCCCATGGAGTAGGCCGCAGGGTTTATAACACGATCAAAAAATATGGTCTCGGATATGTAGATGTTACCTGTCCTTTTGTGCTGAAGATCCACAAGATCGTTGAGAGAGAAAGCTCCAGAGGTGCCCATATTGTGATCATCGGTGATCCGGGCCATCCGGAAGTACAGGGGATCTGCGGATGGTGTCAGGGACCATATACAGTGATCAAAAATGCTGAGGATGCTGAGAAATTCAATATTTCTCCGGAAAAAGAAGTATGTGTAGTGTCCCAGACGACATTTAATTACAACAAATTTCAAGAATTAGTTGAAATTCTCCGCAAAAAGAGTTATGATAATAATGTTTTAAATATTTTAAATATTTTAAACACTATTTGTAATGCTACCGAAGAACGGCAGAAAGAAGCTAAAGCGATAGCCGGAGAGGTAGACACTATGCTGGTCGTAGGTGGCCGACATAGCTCCAATACTCAAAAGCTGTTTGAAATATGTAAAAAGGAATGTGGAAATACTTACTATATACAAACACCTGTAGACTTGGATTCTGAAATGTTCCAATGCAGTAGTTGTGTAGGTATTACAGCAGGGGCTTCCACCCCAAAGAAAATTATTGAGGAGGTTCAAGAACATGTCAGAGTTAAGTTTTGAACAGATGCTGGAAGATTCCGTAAAAACAATCAGAAATGGAGAGATCGTACAGGGTACCGTCATCGATGTTAAAGATGATGAGATCATCCTGAATATCGGCTATAAAGCAGACGGTATCATCACAAAGAACGAGTACACAAACGATTCAAGCGTTGTGCTTACAGACGTTGTTAAACCTGGCGATACCATGGAAGCAAAGGTTCTCAAAGTAAACGACGGAGAGGGACAGGTTACACTTACCTACAAACGTCTTGCTGCAGAGAAAGGCAACAAACGTCTTGAGGAGGCATTCGAGAACCAGGAGGTTCTGAAGGCTCCTGTAACACAGGTACTTGACGGTGGTCTTTGTGTCAATGTTGAGGAAGCAAGAGTATTCATTCCTGCAAGCCTTGTATCTGACACATATGAGAAAGATCTTTCCAAATATGCAGATCAGGAGATCGAGTTCGTTATCACAGAGTTCAACCCAAGAAGACGCCGTATCATCGGTAACCGCAAACAGCTTCTTCTTGCTGAGAAAGCTGAGAAACAGAAAGAGCTTCTTGCTAAGATCAACGTAGGCGATAAAGTTGAGGGTGTTGTTAAGAATGTTACAGATTTCGGTGCATTCATTGACCTCGGCGGAGCAGACGGACTTCTTCACATCTCTGAGATGTCCTGGGGCAGAGTAGAGAATCCGAAGAAGGTATTCAACGTAGGTGATAAAGTTACAGTTCTTATCAAAGATATCAACGGAGACAAGATCGCACTTTCCCTTAAATTCCCGGAGGAGAACCCATGGCTTACAGCTGCTGAGGACTTCGCAGTAGGAAACGTAGTAAAGGGCAAAGTTGCACGTATGACAGATTTCGGTGCATTTGTTGAGCTTGCACCTGGAGTAGATGCTCTTCTTCATGTATCTCAGATCTCCAGAGAGCACGTTGCGAAACCATCTGATGTACTTTCCATCGGTCAGGAGATCGAGGCTAAGGTTGTTGATTTCAATGGCGAAGACAGAAAGATCAGCCTCAGCATGAAAGCACTCGAGGATAATTCTGCAGAGCAGACAGAGGAGTAATTTCTCAGAAGCTGTACAGCAGATGAATATTTTGAATTTCAGAGGCCGTCACATTTATTGTGACGGCCTTTTTTAATTGGAATTTCGTAACAGAGATATTATTTAAGAACAGAAAGATAATATGGCAGGCAGTGTTTCAGATAGGTTTTCTGTTTTAAAGGATCATGCAGAAAAGCTTCTGTTACAGGAAACCAGGTATAACAGTTGTCTCTTTTGGCAGGCCTTCGGAGCTTTTTATCCATGCAGGCACTTAAGGTTTTTGGTATTGCAGTGTCTTCGGAAGGGATGTAATCGTAATCCTTATAATTGGAGTAGTATTGCTTTAAACGTCCATTTTGAAGCTTCACAAGAAGACGGACACGGTTATTCTGTCCGATTATGTAGAATTCTTCACTATGATTTGAAAATTCAACAGGCAGATCGTAATTAGTTTTAATGGTAAAGGCCAATTGATCGTCTTGAATTTCACAATTTAGTGCTTCGTAATCTTCATTGAAAAGAGCAAGATAGGACAGCATGGAGAAAATTTTTCCAAGTCCCAGAAGATCTTCCCGGTTATGTCCCATAACGATCTCTGCCGCTTCCGGTTTCTTTCCGGAAGCGAATTGTTTGTAAAGACGGATGCAGGCACCTCCATCATAGTAGTTCCGTTCAGTAATACCGAGAAATGATTCCATGGAAGGCTGATTCATCCGTGAAAGCTTCAGAAGTCCCTTGAGCGGCTTTAGTTCCCGGTAAAGATCCAGAGATGGCAGCTCCGTAAAAGGGGAAGAGAGTCCGTGGATCTGATATCGTGCATCCAGATAAGGCTGGTCAAAGCTGTCACCGTTATATTGGATCGTACATGAAAAATCCTGAAGGAATTCAGAAAATGTTTTCAGAAGTTCAGGTTCTTCCTCTTCGTTTTCAATCATCCACTGGTACATCTGCCAGTTGTTTCCTTCGTAGGCTACAGCACCGATCAGATACAGAAAAGTGGAATTTCGTGATAGTCCTGTAGTTTCAATATCATAGAAAAGCGGTACAAAACGCTCTGAAAATCCATGATTTTTAGTCAATTTTTTAACAGTCTCAAAGTCTGGAAACCCTTGTAAAATCGGCATTTTTTTAACGATCATGTTAATTTTCTCCTTTATGGATTGTATCTGATTATACACAAAAAAATTGCTTTTCAATAGTGCAATTTAAAGTGAAATGAGTTATAGTTATTAGTAGAGTTGATGATAAAAAACAGGAAATGGTACTGGATTTATGTGGGGATTGACAGTGAAAAAATGACTATTATCGCTTCATAAATTGGTTATTCATTTACAGCTTTTTTATGAGCTGGTGAATATCTTCTACCGAAGTATATCACAGGATCGTGTCTGGATTCAACCTTTCATACATATCCTGCTCAAAGCAGAAGCTACTTTGTTACTGTTCGCTGGTAATGTTTCGCGAAATGATTTATGGGAGCGAAATATATCTTGTTTGTCTTGGATGAAATAAGAAAAGGAAAATCAGAAACACAGAATCAACTTTAAAAAAGAGTATATGCGCAACGCAGAAATACCATGTACATGTACTTGCAAAAATAAAGGAGGAGATGAGATCTATGGCATTTTTAACCTTCAGGGGTGGTATCCATCCTTATGACGGCAAAGATTTGTCAAAAAACTGTCCTGTCGAGAAGTATCTGCCGAAGGGAGATCTGGCAATTCTTGTTTCTCAGCACATCGGAGCTCCGGCCAAGCCGATCGTAAAAAAAGGTGATCATGTGCTTGCAGGACAGAAAATCGCAGAAGCAGGAGGATTTGTTTCCGCACCGATACACTCGTCTGTATCAGGAACCGTAAAGGGAATCGAGAAACGTCTGACCGCAGTAGGCGCCATGGGTGATGCGATCATCATTGAGAATGACGGTCTGTACGAATCTGTGGAATATGCACCTGCAAAGCTTTCGGATCTTTCCAAGGAGGATATCCTGAAAAGGATTCAGGAAGGCGGAGTTGTTGGTCAGGGTGGTGCAGGTTTCCCGACACATGTAAAGCTCTCACTAAAGGAACCCGACAAGATCGACCATATCCTGGTCAACGGTGCGGAATGTGAGCCTTATATCACCAGTGACTACCGAAGGATGATGGAAGAACCGGAAAGCATTGTTGGTGGTCTGGAAGTAATCCTGAAAGCTTTCCCGAAGGCAGTGGGATGTATCTGTATCGAGGACAACAAACCGGATTGTATTGCCAGGATGAAAGAAGCCATCAAAGGCAAAGAGCGTATGGAAGTAAAAGAGCTTAAGACCAAATACCCTCAGGGTGGTGAGCGTACACTGATCTATGCGGTAACAGGCAGAGAGATCAATTCCACCATGCTTCCGGCAGACGTAGGATGCGTGGTTGATAACGTAGAGACCGTCACTTCTGTTTATAAGGCAGTGATCCTTGGACAGCCGGTTATCAGCCGTAATGTAACGGTTACCGGAGATGGTATCCGTACACCGAAGAACTTTTCCGTTCTTACAGGAACAGATCTGTCTGAACTGGTAGATGCTGCAGGCGGACTGAAGGAAAAGATCGCAAAAGCAATCTCCGGCGGACCGATGATGGGATTTGCGCTGTATGATCTTCATATTCCATGTACGAAGACAACTTCTTCCCTGCTTTTCCTGGAGCGTGACGCAGTTTCCGAGGCGAAGCAGATCCAGACTGCATGTATCAATTGCGGACGTTGTGTAAGCGTCTGTCCGGGCCATGTGGTTCCGGCCCGCCTTGCAACTCTTGCAGAACACGGTGATATGGCAGGCTTCGAAAAAATGGATGGTATGGAATGCTGCGAGTGCGGCTGCTGCAGTTACATCTGTCCGGCCAAACGACCTCTGACTCAGAGTATTAAATCTATGAGAAAAATGGTTCTTGCAGAGCGCAAGAAAAAGAAATAGGGGGAGGAATAACAATGGAACAAATGTATAACGTATCATCTAATCCCCATATCAGGGATAAAATGACCACCAGCCGTATTATGCAGCTGGTAGTGATCGCACTTCTGCCGACAACACTTTTCGGTATCTGGAACTTTGGAGTGCATGCACTCCTTGTAGTGCTGGCGACGGTTGCATCCAGTGTGTTTTTTGAATGGCTGTATGACCGACTGATGCATAAAAAGAATACAACTACTGATTTCAGTGCAGTTGTAACAGGACTTCTGCTTGCACTGAACATGCCGCCCCAGATCCCGATCTGGATGCCGATCCTTGGCAGTGCTTTTGCGATCATTGTTGTAAAACAGCTGTTCGGTGGACTTGGACAGAACTTTATGAACCCGGCTCTTGCAGGAAGATGTTTCCTTATGATCTCTTTTGCCGGAAAAATGACCAACTTTGCAGTTTCCAAAAGCTCCCATGCTGTTGTAGATGCGGTTACACAGGCAACACCTCTGGCAGCGCTTAAAAGCCAGGGATTCATTGAGGGGACTTCTATTCCTGTAAAGAATCTGTTCCTTGGTAATATCCAGGGTACCATCGGTGAGACTTCTGCCCTGGCGATCCTCATCGGTGCAGTGATCCTTCTCGCATTTAAGATCATCGATCTGAAGGTACCTCTTACATATATTGGAAGTTTTGCAGTATTTGTCATTTTCTATATGCTGGGAACAGGCAAAGGCTTTGATGTAAACTATCTTTTCAGCCATATCTTTGGAGGAGGTCTGATGCTTGGAGCCTGGTTTATGGCAACCGATTATGTGACAACGCCGATCACTCCGAAAGGTCAGCTGGTATATGGCTGCTGCCTCGGTATCGTGACAGCAGTATTCCGTCTCTTTGGTGGTTCCGCAGAGGGTGTTTCCTATGCGATCATTTTCTGCAATCTTCTGGTTCCGCTTATTGAAAAAGTAACAAAACCGGTTGCTTTTGGAAAAGGAGGCAAGAAATAATGGGTAAGATTATCAGAAATACATTGATCCTTACGATCATTACAGTAGTTGCCGGCCTTGGCCTTGGACTGGTTTACGAAGTTACCAAAGAACCCATTGCAAGAACCGAGGAACAGGCAAAAAAAGAAGCATGGCAGACTGTATTCAGTGATGTAAGCCTGGAAGATTTTAAAGCTGTAGATGTAGACAAGGAAGCAGCAGATAAAACAGCTTCAGATCTTGGAATCAAAGCAATCGTAGATGAAGTCTGTGAAGCAGCAGATGAAGGCTATGTAGTAACTGTAACCGATAAAGAGGGTTACGGCGGTGATATCCAGATCACAGTTGGTGTAACAAAAGACGGTACCGTCAGCGGCGTTTCCATTCTTTCCATCAGTGAGACTGCCGGACTTGGAATGCGTGCTACAGAAGCGAAGTTCCAGGAACAGTATGTTGGAAAGAATACCGATAAATTCTATGTATCCAAGGACGGCGGCGAAGGTGAGCCTATTGATGCTATCAGTGGTGCGACCATCACATCCAGAGCTTTTACCGGTGCAGTCAATACAGCTATCGGCTATTGCAAAAACGCATTTTAGGAGGGTAGTTGAATATGAATAATTGTGGTGAAAGATTAAAAAACGGCATTATAACCGAAAATCCGATTTTCGTCCTGATGCTTGGTATGTGTCCTACCCTTGCGGTAACGACTTCTGCGATCAATGGTATTGGTATGGGACTTTCCACAACCGTAGTTCTGGTTATGTCAAACATGCTCATCTCCATGCTACGTAAGGCTATTCCGGACTCCGTCAGAATGCCGGCCTTTATCGTAGTTGTAGCATCTTTTGTAACTATCGTACAGTTTCTGATGGAAGGCTTTACTCCTTCTCTTTATGAGTCACTTGGAATTTACATTCCACTGATCGTTGTTAACTGTATCATTCTGGGACGTGCAGAGAGTTATGCTTCCAAGAACCCTGTCCTTCCGTCTATCTTTGACGGACTTGGAATGGGTCTTGGCTTTACAGTGGGCCTGGTTGCCATTGGTCTTGTAAGAGAGATCCTTGGTTCTGGAAAGGCTTTCGGAGCACAAATCATTCCGGTTGCTGATGCAGCTACCGGTGCTGCCGGCTATACCCCGATCACTATCTTTATCCTTGCACCTGGAGCATTTCTGGTTCTTGCCGGACTTGCAGCGATCCAGAACAAAGTAAAGATCAACATGGCAAAGAAGGGCAAAGATGTTTCCAAGATCCAGTCCGGCTGTGGCTCCAATTGTGCGACCTGCGGCGGATGTCCTTCCGACAAAGAATAAAAAGGGGGAATAGAAAATGGCAAGCTTGATGTTGATCGCAATTGGTTCTGCGCTTTGCAGTAACGTTGTATTGAGTCAGTTCCTGGGAATCTGTTCTTTCCTTGGAGTTTCCAAGAAAACAGAAACCGCAGCCGGCATGGGTGGTGCAGTTGTGTTTGTTATTACTATTGCATCTTTTGTTGCAGGACTGCTTTATAAATTCATCCTGGTACCGACCCATTTTGAGTATCTGAAAACGATCGTATTTATCCTGGTTATCGCGGCACTGGTACAGATCGTAGAAATGTTTCTCAAGAAATTTGTACCATCCCTTTACAAGGCACTTGGTGTATACCTTCCTCTGATCACAACAAACTGTGCAGTTCTTGGTGTAGCACTGAACAACGTTAAATATGAATACAGCATTCTTGAAAGTGTTGTCAACGGATTTGCCACAGGTGTAGGTTACCTGATTGCAATTGTATTACTTGCAGGAATCCGTGAAAAAATGGAATACAACGATATTCCGGAATCCTTCCAGGGTATGCCGATCGTTCTGCTTACGGCAGCACTGATGGCTATTGCATTCTTTGGATTCTCCGGAATCGTATAGGAGGAAGAAGAGCATGAGTATAACAGGAATTATTATGGCTGCAGTCATTGTCGGCGGTACTGGCTTATTCATTGGTATTTTCCTCGGACTTGCAGACAAGAAATTAACCGTTAAGGTAGATGAAAAGGAAGAAGCCATTCTCGGCGTTCTTCCAGGAAATAACTGTGGTGGTTGTGGATATCCGGGATGTTCCGGACTCGCTGCCGCAATTGCAAAGGGAGAAGCTCCTGTAGATCAGTGTCCGGTTGGCGGTGCTCCGGTTGCAGCCAAGATTGGCGCGATCATGGGACAGGAAGTAAAAGAAACCGCACGTCAGGTTGCTTTTGTAAAATGTGCAGGAACCTGTGATAAGACGACTGTGAAATATGAGTACACAGGTGTGGAAGACTGTGAGATGATGGCTTTCATCCCTGGCAGCGGTGCAAAAAACTGTACATTTGGATGTATGGGCTTCGGAAGCTGTGTAAAGGCATGTCCATTTGATGCGATCCATATAGTGAATGGTATTGCGGTCGTAGATCAGGAAGCATGTAAAGCCTGTGGCAAATGTGTTGCCAAATGTCCACGTCACCTGATCGAGCTGGTACCATATGACAAACAGACACGTGTAGCCTGCAGCTCCCACGCAAAAGGTAAGGCAGTTACAACTGCCTGCGAGCTTGGCTGTATCGGCTGTAAAAAATGTGAGAAGAATTGTCCGTCCGAGGCGATCACAGTTACCGATTTCTGTGCACACATCGATTACGATAAGTGTACAGGCTGCGGTAAATGTAAGGAAGTTTGCCCAAGACATGTGATTCTGTAAAACAAAAAGGACTGCCTGTCACGGAAGTTTTCCGAGTGATATGGCAGTTCTTTTTTTGGAATAAAGCATGTTGTGCCCGATAATGCATAAATAAAATAAATACATACAAACTTTTGGTTATATTTCAATGAAAAATTGCAGTTTCCGGTTAAAAATATTTGACCGGTGAATTTCAAGGGGCTATAATAGGATATAAATATTCAGTATACTTCAAGGAGAACGAAATTCATGAGTAAGATTATTTTAACTGGCGACCGCCCGACGGGGCGCCTTCATGTAGGTCATTATGTTGGATCTCTGGCAGAGCGTGTGAAGCTGCAGAATTCTGGCTTATATGATGAGATTTATATTATGATCGCAGATGCCCAGGCACTTACAGATAATGCAGAGCATCCGGAGAAAGTACGTCATAACATTCTTCAGGTTGCTCTGGACTATCTGGCATGCGGGCTTGATCCGGAGAAATCCAATATTTTTATCCAGTCCATGGTTCCGGAGCTGACAGAACTTACCTTTTATTATATGAATCTGGTTACGGTAGCACGAGTACAGCGTAATCCTACCGTTAAATCCGAGATTAAGATGCGTAATTTTGAAGCCAGCATCCCGGTAGGCTTTTTCTGCTATCCGATCAGTCAGGCTGCTGATATTACTGCTTTCCGTGCGACACATGTACCGGTAGGTGAAGATCAGCTTCCGATGCTTGAGCAGTGCAAGGAGATCGTCCATAAATTCAATACCGTTTACGGTGACACACTGACAGATCCGGAAATTGTTCTTTCTTCCAATAAAGCATGCTTACGTCTTCCGGGAATTGACGGAAAGGCTAAGATGAGTAAATCTCTCGGAAACTGCATCTATCTGTCTGATGAAGAAGATGTTGTAAAGAAAAAGATCATGTCCATGTTTACAGATCCGAACCATCTTCGTGTTCAGGATCCTGGTCGTGTAGAGGGAAATCCGGTATTTATCTATCTGGATGCCTTCAGCCGCCCGGAACATTTTGCTGAATTTTTGCCAGAGTATCAGAATCTGGATGAACTTAAGGCTCACTATCAGAGAGGTGGCCTTGGTGATGTGAAAGTCAAGAAGTTCCTGAATAATGTTATGCAGGCAGAGCTTGGACCGATCCGTGAAAGAAGGAAAATGTGGGAGCAGCGAACCGAAGATGTGTTCGATATCCTGAAAGCCGGTACAGAGGTTGCCAGAGAAAAAGCTGCCGCAACGCTTCATGATGTTCGTTCTTCTATGCGGATCAATTATTTTGAGGATCAGGATTTCCTTAATCAGTGATAAAAAACAGCGAGAGGAATCACAGGCTCGTATACAGGATCAACCCGGAGATTGTATTCCGGGTTGATTTTTTTTGAAAATTATGTTACTATTGCGTTCATATGGGAAACAGATGTTCAGCTGTTTCAGGGAAGGAGCCTTGAGATTTGATTTCTTTTGTAAAAGGTACCGTAGCAGATATCGGTGAAAATTGTCTGGTTGTGGAAAATGGCGGAATTGGTTATGAGATTTATATGACAGGACAGGATCTTGGGAAAGCACGGATAGGCGATGAAAAGAAGATCCATACCTTTCTCTATGTGCGGGAGGATATTCTACAGCTATATGGTTTTTTTTCGAAGGATGATCTTGGCATGTTCAAGCTTCTGATCGGTGTCAACGGAGTCGGACCTAAAGGCGCTCTGGGTATCCTTTCCGGGATCAGTGCAGACGAGCTTCGTTTTGCAGTGCTTTCCGATGATGTAAAAACAATCTCCAAGGCCCCTGGAATCGGGAAAAAGACAGCCCAGAAAATGATCCTGGAGCTGAAAGACAAGCTGAAGCTGGAAGATGCTTTTGAGATGAAACTGGCGCATCAGCAGGAAGAAGCAGCTGAGGGAGCATCTGATCTGAGGGATAGTCGTCAGGAAGCGGTGGAGGCGCTTGTCGCATTAGGATACAGTTCTGCAGATGCCCTTCGTGCAGTACGAAAGGTACCGGAAGATGTGCCGGCAGATGATGTAGAAGCAATTCTTCGGGCTGCACTGAAAAATTTTTAACAAATGTAGCAAGAATTCTCCCACCTCTTCAGATGGTGAGATGAATTGCACATCTGAGCATATCTGCTTAAAAAAATCTCTATAGTATAAAAGAAACACTTGTTCTCCTTTCCCTGATGTAGTATACTGAAAAAGAACAATTAGTTCATAAATACATATCCGTCGATATAAGAAAAAGGATGATAAATATAATGGAGTTAGACCATGAAAGATGCATTCTGGAGTCAGATCTTCTGTCTGCTCAGTGCAGGCGGAGCAACGATTGAAACGATACGGCAGTATATAGAAAGCCAGGGTGAGAAGAATGAACCGCGCCGTAAAAATAAGGA
>NZ_JBCLNI010000022.1:0-54940 GCF_039062885.1 Blautia sp. 2227st1_G12_2227SCRN_220401
GACCTATCCTCACAGAATAATGATACGTCCGCATGGTGCGGTTCTGCCCACAAGAATGGGAATAGTTGAGATACTAATGGAGCTTTCCAAAGCCGTCTGCCTGCTTGTAAAAAACGACACACAGTAAAGGGGGGTGCATAGATTATGAACAATACTGATGTGCCTATTTGGGAAAAATATACGCTGACGGTTGAAGAAGCGTCCAAATACTTCCGCATTGGCGAAAAGAAATTGCGTAAATTAGCCGAAGAAAATCTTGACGCTGGCTGGGTTATCGTGAACGGCAACCGTATTCAGATTAAGCGAAAACAATTTGAAAAAATCATAGATACATTGGACGAAATCTAATGTCATTGAGCCGTAGATATGGTATAATAAATATAGCGTATCACGGCTCGTTCCATGACGGAAAGGAGCTTTACACTATGTCTAATGTAAAACGAAAAGACAGTAAAAATCGCAATTTGCGTAATGGAGAGAGCCAGCGAAAAGACGGAAGATACGTTTATAAATATACCGATATATACGGAAAGCCACAATTTATCTATTCTTGGAAACTTGTACCGACAGACAAGACACCTGCTGGAAAGCGTGATGATATATCGTTGAGGGAAAAAGAAACACAGATTAAAAAAGACCTTAACGACGGTATCGATACAGCAGGCGGTAAAATGACAGTCTGCCAGCTCTACGACAAGAAGAACAGCCAAAGAAAGAACATCAAGAGGGCTACTGAAAAAGGACGACAGTATCTTATGAACGCTCTGAAAAATGACCCATTGGGTATGAGGGCGATTGATACTGTTAAGCAGTCGGACGCTAAAGAATGGGCTATCAGAATGAGCGAAAAAGGATACGCCTATAAAACGATTGATAACTACAAGCGTTCCTTGAAAGCGTCATTTTACATGGCGATACAAGACGACTGTATCAGAAAGAACCCGTTTGAATTTAAGCTAAGTGATGTTCTGGAAGATGATACGGAGCAGAAAGTTATCCTTACACCAGAGCAGGAAGAACGCCTGCTTGCCTTTATGGAAAAGGATAAGATTTACAGCAAGTATTATGATGAGGTTGTGCTTCTGCTGGAAACGGGACTTCGTATTTCTGAATTTTGCGGACTAACGACGCATATTGATATGCAGAACAGAATACTCAATATAGACCACCAGTTATTGAAAGACAGCGAAATCGGCTACTATATTGAAACGCCAAAGACCAAAAACGGAAAACGAGAACTTCCATTGACAGAACGGGCTTATCAAGCAATCCAAAGAATACTAAAGAACAGAGGAAAGGCACAACCGTTGATTGTAGGTGGTTATAGCAATTTCCTATTCTTGAACCGTGAGGGCTTACCTAAAGTTGCAGGAAACTATGAGGGCATGGTGCGAGGACTAATTAAGAAGTATAACAAGTATCACACGGACAAGTTACCGAACATCACACCACATTCATTCCGACATACTTACTGTACGAATATGGCAAACAGAGGAATGAACCCAAACACCCTGCAATATCTTATGGGACACGCTAACATAACCATGACACTTGGCTATTATGCACACGGTACATTTCAATCTGCAAAAGCAGAACTGGAAAGACTGGCTTGTTAATATCGGAGCTTATATTTACTACTCATTTACTACTTTTGGTTGCATTTTCATGCTGGTAAATGCCAGCTTATGCAAGGTATCTTCCAAAAAGAAAATACCGATAAAGCCCTAAAATACGGGATATATCGGCATTTACCAACTTATGAAAAGATAATCAGAAATTTAGTAAGTTTTTCATTATAAAATCCATAAAAAAGTCTTTCTAATGTAATAAGCTGCCATCCCTCAGGCAAAAAATTTTCACTTTTACATCCCAGATATTTTCTTCTCTTATAACTAATCTCTTCTGTTTTATATAAAACATACTCTTCCTGTTTCAGTGAAGATTTTTCCAACAAACGTGAAACAACATATTCCACCAATCCCTCATATCCCATATAATCAGCTTTATACCATACATTGTTCCTGCACCATTTCAATTGGTTTCCTTTTGACGATTGTCTGTCATTTGTTTTGATATCCTGTTCAAAAAGCTGTACCATCTTTACCTCTCAATCCTGATCCAGAAATCATCCTCTGCCATTCTTCCTTCGGTCTTTTCTATGATCATAAACGGATCATAAAATGGCAGATTCAAATCTTCTAATACCAATTTTATTTTGTCTCGTTGTCTCGGGAAACAACGAGATTCCAGAAATTCCTCGTATTCTTCAAAGGTTGGTTTTTCATTTCGGCCAAATGCTTTTTTAATAAAATTGTTTGTATAATTATATATTTTTACTTTTCTGCCTCTCTCATCCACATCAATAATCGTACATATTTCACTCTTAAACATGTACCATAAGCGTATCGGATATTCTTTTTCCGGCACGCGGAGGTTTTCCTCTATCTGAGGATACTCGTTTAAAATATGAACTAATGTCGTAACCGGTCCTGTAATATCCCGATTTTCACTTTCCCATCTTTCTATTGTTTTCTGAGATACATTTACTAACTTTGCAAAATCTTTTTGTGTAAGCTTCAATTTCTTCCTTAAAATTCGTATATCTTCTGCCCGTATCGAATGTTTCACAGCATATCCTGTCATTTTAGATTCCCCCTTTTTTATTAATATACCCTTATTTTAAGGGTATAACAAGCTATTTTATTCCTTATTTTAAGGGTTTTCTATATTTATAAAAAACCCGGCAGCTGCACATGTGAAAACTCTCCATGTTTCATCTGCCGGGCTTCTGTTTTTATTTTCTTTTGTATTCTTTCACTGTTATGGCGATTTTACGTACGCCTGCTTCATCGTTACTTCACCGTTATCTTACAGTTCAGTTTTTTCGCTCCGCTCTGCACGGTGATCAAGGCCGTCCCTTTTCGGATTCCCTTTACAACACCTTTGGAATTTACCGTAGCGATCCTGCGATCCGAGGAACGGAAAAGAATCTTTTCGTCGCTGTAATACGGCACGGTCACTGCCTGGATCGTGTATGTTTTTCCACGAAGTATGGTTTTTGTTTTGGGCACGCCGGTCATCTTTGCAGTCCTTACTGCGGCAGTATTGTTCAAAAAACGGAACCCATTTTTCTTTGCGTAAGTCTGCGCAGTAGAACCCTTTTTTCCGGCAATGACAAAAGTTTTATTTTTTCCACTATTGAAATTATAGCCGATCGCTTCTTTTTCTATCACTGTTTTACTGTTGAGGATCGTAATCTTTTTCATTGCCAAGCAATCATAAAAAGCATGGCTTCTGATCTTTTTCACACTGGCAGGTACTGTAATATTCCCCAGTTTTCGACAATTACTGAATACACCGTTCCCGATCTCTGTAAGCTTCTTCGGCAACGACACCTTTCTGAGATCTGTACAAAAAGAAAACGCACCTTCCCCAATAACCGTAACACTGTCCGGAAAGCTTACTCCTGTCAAACCGCAATGCCGAAAGGCCGCTCTTTCTATCCTGGAAACGCCCTGTCCAAGCGCAACCTTTTTCAGTTTCATATCTGCCTCAAATAACGATTCCGGTAATATTTTCACACTTCCCGGAATGCTGACAGATTCCAGACTGTTACAGTAACTGAAAGCATATTCATCAATTTTTGTTACAGTTTTCGGTACATCCAGGCTCATAAGCTTACTCTGGTAAAAAGCATATGCACCAATGCTTTTCAGTCCATCAGGAAGCTTGATCCTGGTGATCGCAGTATCTCCAAATGCTCTTACTCCAATACTCCGCAGAGTTCCCGGCAACGAAATCCTCTTCATATTTCTGCAGTCTGAAAAGGTTCTGTCACCGATTCCCGTGATCCCAGATGCAACGGTTACTGTTTTTATCATTGCTGATCTGTATGAAAAATCATCGGTAACCTTAACCTCCCCTTTTCCCTGTATCTGCAGGTTTCCATTGGAGTACAACCGGTAAACAGCTTTGCTTCCACAGGAGCCCTTCGCAACAAGCTTTGCAGTGCTCTGCACACCTGCTGCCGATGCTTCCTGCGCATATTCAGCCGCATAACCAGTCTGTGCATGTACAGCCACAGAAGATACACAGGACCCTGTCAGGATCATTGCCGTTGATAACAGTATTGCGATTTTTTTCCCAAACATAAAAGCTCCCTCCCTGAGAATCGATCGGATATCCACGATCTTCTCCCATGCAGCAACAAAAGGACCGACATACATCCGGTTCTCCTGTTCATCATTTAGAATCTGTTGGTTAATCCAACCACATACATATCTTCTTTATATTCCGGGATCTTCACAAGAAGTCCTTCTGCAGTATCTTCAGTTTCTACCTTCACTGCCGGATCAAATGGTCTCAGCGCTCCGTGATAGCCCTTGATCAGGAATTCATTGGCACCTTCCTTCAGATGATCTGCAAACACATTCAGATTTCCGTCTTTCTGTGTATAATGGAGCTCGATTCCACTCTCAAGCAGCTCAGATTCACGGTCACTGCAGCGTGTTCCGTAAATACCGTCATGGTTTACCTTCAGCCATGCACCCAGGATCTTCAGTCTTCTTACCTGCTCCTCCGGGATAGTTCCATCTGCCTTCGGGCCGATGTTCAGGAGAAGATTTCCGTTATTTGCCACTGTTCCCACAAGAAGTGAGATCAGATCCGGAACAGAGATCAGCTTGTCATCGCCTTCGTTGGCATTATAACCGAAGGATAAGCCCATTCCACGGCACATCTCCCATTTCTCATTTCTGTTTACAGAACCGGATTTATATTCCTTAGTAAGGAAATCGTGATAACGTCCGTTGAAACGGTCATTTACCACACCCTCCGGAACCTTATTGTAATAATGTGCTAAGAAATACGGCATCATCTCTTCACTCTGTGTCGGCCATCCGATATCATTCCAGAACACACTCGGTGCATAATCATCTACAAGCTCTTTCATCTGATTATAGGAATAATCTGCATATGCAAATGTCGGGCTAGCTGTTCCAAACAGATCATCATCCTCAAAAATAGGATCATTTGCATACTGCCAGTCAATCAGTCCTGAATAATACAGCCCCATACGGATACCTGCATCCCGGACAGCCTCTGTCAGCTCACCGGTGATATTTCTCTTCGGTCCCATTTCCACAGAGTTAAAGTGTGTATACTTACTCGGGAACAGGCAGAATCCATCATGATGCTTGGTTGTCAGAACAACATACTCTGCACCTGCTTCTTTAAAAATCTCTGCCCACTGTTTCGGATCCCAGTTTTCAGCTTTCCACATAGGAATAAAATCTTCATATTTGAAATCTTTTCCGTATTTTTCCATATGATGCTCATATGTCGGGCCTTTTCCTATGTTCAGAGAATTATAATACCACTCTGCGTAAGGATTATCCGCAAACCACTCTTTGGAATCAACTTCTCCCAGTTCCCATGTATGTGGCGCAAAAGCCGGTACAGAATAAATTCCCCAGTGAATAAAAATTCCGAATTTACAGTCCTCATACCATTTTGGAACGGTATGTGTATTTACAGAGTTCCAGTTTCCTGTGTATCTTTTGTTTCCCATAGTGTAATCCCCATAACCTTTCTGTTATACATAAGTTTTTGCTGATTTTCCTGTATTTTTCTGCCGGAACAGTTCCGACAGTATCCCCCGTTTATTCTCCGATAATTTACTCTATCGTGATCTTCAGTACCACCGGCATATCCCCTGCATCAACCGCTCCTCTTCCGCAGGAAATATCCAGTTCTTTGTTTCTTGCATATGACGGATGCAGATCTGTTCCAAGAATCTCAATATCCCTGATCGTAGATTTCAAAAGTTTCATATCATTTCCAAGAGATTTGATATGGATCTCTCCGTCTTCCGGCCAGTGAAGTACCGTTGCGTAAATATGGTTGCTCTTGCTTGTGAAACGGATATCCTCAGAAGTAAAATGCTTGTCATAAGTATCTGTGAAATGGCCTTCCGGAACCACCGTCGGACCCTCTCCAAATACTTTCCAGTATCTGGTTCCGTAAATTGCCTCTCCGTTTACTTTCAGCCATTTTCCCATTTCTCTCAGGATATGTGCATCTTCTTCCGGAATCGTGCCATCCGGCTTCGGTCCGATATTGAGAAGAAGTGCGCCATTTTTGCTGACTACATCGATCAGATCCAGAACTACATCTGAAGGTTTCTTGTAATCATTTCCGATGGTATAGCCCCAGGAATTCTTCGCTACAGAAGTATCGTTCTGCCAGAGATCCGGTGTGATATGGTCTAACTGACCTCTCTCCAGATCATTGACCGCACTGCCGTAAACATATGCGTCAAATTTTGCATCAATAGCAGTTTCTTTTCCCCACTGAGCAGAACGGTTGTAATAATATGCTGCAAATTTACGAAGATGCGGTTTCCATGCATACTGCTGGATCCACCAGTCAAAATACACGATGGATGGCTGATATTTATCCACGATCTCGCAGGTGCGGACAAGCCAGTCCTGCATATGCTCCTCTGTCGGAGGATTGTCATAAATATCACTCATATCTCTGGTGATTCCTGCTGCCGGCCCATAAAGATCCGCATATTCCGGATCATTGACATCAGCCTCCGGGATCTGACGACCTCCATTAAAGAACCAGTAATGCTCTGCTCTGTGAGAAGAAGCACCGAGAACCATTCCCTCTTTCTCAACCTCTGTCTTCAGCTCTCCGAGAATATCTCTTTTCGGTCCCATCTCAGCAGCATTCCAGCGACAAAGGTCACTGGCATACATCTGAAATCCATCGTGATGCTCCGCTACCGGAACTACGAATTTCGCCCCCGCCTCTTTAAATAAGGCCGCCCATTCCTTCGGATCAAACTTCTCAGCCTTAAACTGAGGAATAAAATCCTTGTAGCCGAATTTATCCAGAGTTCCGTATTTCTCTGTATGATGCAGGTTCTCCTTAGAGCCTTTCACATACATATTTCTGGGATACCATTCGTTTCCGAAAGCCGGAACACTGTAAACACCCCAGTGGATAAAAATTCCGAATTTATCTCTCGCATACCACTTCGGCGTAGGATGCTCACAGAGAGAATCCCAGGTATCCGTGTACGGTCCCCGTGCGATCACCTCATCGATCCGAGAAAGGTATTCTTCTTTTTTCATCTGTTCGTCCTCTTTACATCTTTTTATTTATATTGTATGGATGTCTCTATGTTATCATCAAATCTTTTGGTTGTATATGTCCAACAATTCACAAATAAAACGTTTCGTTTTTATACAAAACATACAACAAAAAAAAAGACCTTGATGATGTTTTTGTTCCAACTTCATCAAAGTCTTTTCTTTTTTACATAATATTCTCTTCGATCACCTTTTCGATCCGTCTCTTCACTTCTTCTGCGAGCTCTGTGGTATGCATATCTTTGTATTCCTCATAATACATCGGAGGAAGGATATGCACCTGTACGGTGATCCTCTCTGTAGAGCCGGTATCAAAAGCCTTAAAGGAATCGATCAGTGCAACCGGAACGATCGGGCATTTCGTCTTGGTGGCAGTCTTGAAGCTGCCGCCCTTGAACGGCCCCGGATGATTTCCGTTTTTACTTCTGGTTCCCTCCGGAAAGATCAGATAATTACGACCAGCCTTCACTTCCCGTATTACATTGACAATGACCTGCATGGACTGCTTCAGGTCTTCCCTGTCAATGATAAAGGCCTTCATACAGGCAAAAACCTGCTTCAGAAAAGGAATCTCTCCAACTTCCTTCTTGGCAACTACCGAAAAAGGAACCGGGCATGCCCGGATGATCGCCAACACATCAAACAGTCCCTGGTGATTCGGAAAAAACATAAACCCCTTTTCTTTTGGGATATTTTCAGCTCCATGCACATCAATATGGATATTTCCGCCTTCAATGGCATGCTCATCTACCAGTCTCAGGAATGCGTATTTCTTCTCTTCCGGATAATCATCTGTATGTGCTGCATACCAGCAAAGCTTGATCCACCAGTAAGGAACAAAGACTATATTTCTGAGCACCATCAGCAAAATCCTCTTCATTCTTACATCCTCCCGCCTCTGCTTTATCCGTTCAGTTTCCCTGCGATCTTATCCTCGTATCCCGGATTCTTTTTCAGAAAAACCTCATAAGCTTTTGTATAATCTGTATAGGTTTTCGTAGTCATAAATTTCTGATAATCCTTGGCAGCCTGCTGGCTGATCTTATCTGAAATCTCAGAAGGCGCATACAGATAATACTTTTTGTCCTGGATCTTTACAAGATAGGTACTGATACATGGATATTCCTGCTCGTTCTCCAGAACAAGATTATAGCGGATATAAACATAAGAATAATTTTTGTTTTCAGAAATGGAGCCACAGCTGTCGATATTTACATCCTTTACTCCATGGGCCTGAAAATATTTTATCGTGGAGGAAATCTCTGTTTTCGCCTCATCCGATAACTTATCCGCACTGTAACAGCTCTGCATCTTTTTATTCTTGCCTGCTGCTGCCGCTTTGATGTAGCCTTCCACAACCCCCTCCGGAGTTCTGTGGCTGATCTTTCCGCAACCCCTGGCCGCCAGAACGATCACCAGCAGGATCAGAATGATCCCCGCCAGTGTCGCAATGTGGACAAAATTCAGTTTTTTATTAGAGTATTTCAGCTTCTTTACTGATTTTTTTCTGCGTTTTTTCTTTGTCGTCGTCATGACTTATCCTCGACCTTATTCCTCTTCACTGCCTGTGACAGCTTCCTCTGCAGAGCCTTCTTCGTTATCGCCGGTTTCTCCGTCAGCTTTTTCGGTAGTTGTATCTGCTTCCGGATCTTTATCTCTTACCTTGGCGATACTTGCAACGGTTACGCCTTCTGTAAGATTGATCATCTTCACACCGGAGGTGATCCTTCCAAGAACAGAGATATCTGCACACTGCAGACGGATAATGATACCCTCTGTAGTAATCATCATGATCTCGTTCTCTTCGTTGACAGCCTTGGCGCCGACAACATTTCCGGTCTTCTCGGTGATCTTGTAGCACTTCACACCCTTACCGCCACGGTTCTGGACAACGAACTCACTCATAGCTGTACGTTTGCCCATTCCGTTCTCGGAAACTACAAGCAGATAATCTCCCTGAGTGTTCAGCTGCATGGCAACAACTTCATCACCGTCAGTAAGATTCATACCTCTTACTCCCATGGACGCACGGCCTGTGCTGCGGACATCCGTTTCCTTAAAGCGGATACACTGTCCGTCCCTGGTCACAAGAATAATATCTTTGTTATTATCAGTAGCCTTAACCTCGATCAGCTCGTCATCATCACGGAGAACGATTGCTGTAAGACCTGTCTTACGGACATTCTCGTAATCCTTGATCGGAGTTTTCTTCACAAGGCCTTTCTTGGTGGCCATCATCAGATAATGACCCTCTTCATATTTACGAAGCGGGATCACAGCTGTGATCTTTTCTCCCGGTGCAAGCTGCAGAAGATTGATGATCGCAGTTCCTCTGGCTGTACGACCGGCCTCCGGGATCTCATATGCCTTCAGTCTGTATACACGTCCTGTATTAGTAAAGAACATGAGATAATGGTGCGTTGTCGTCATCAGAAGCTCTTCGATATAGTCATCCTCAATCGTCTGCATACCCTTGATTCCTCTGCCGCCACGGTTCTGGCTGCGGAAGTTGTCAACGGTCATACGCTTGATATAACCAAGCTTTGTCATTGCGATCACTGTATTTTCTCTCGGGATCAGATCCTCTGTAGAGATATCATATACATCGTATCCGATGGAAGTCTTTCTGTCATCGCCGTATTTCTCTGCAATGGCAAGGATCTCCTCACGGATCACTCGGAGAAGGAGCTTGCGGTCAGCAAGGATTGCCTGGAACTTGCGGATCTTCTCCATAAGCTCTGCATACTCAGCCTCCAACTTCTCTCTTTCCAGACCTGTCAGTGCACGGAGACGCATATCCACGATCGCCTGTGCCTGCACATCTGTCAGCTCAAAACGGTCGATCAGCTCCTGCTTGGCGATCTGTACGTTGCGGGAACCACGGATGATGCGGATCACTTCGTCAATATTATCAAGTGCCTTCAGAAGACCCTCCAAAATATGGGCTCTCTCCTGTGCCTTATTAAGATCATACTGTGTTCTTCTGCGAACTACATTCTCCTGATGCTCCAGATAGTACTCCAGCATCTCTTTCAGGTTCAGAACCTTCGGTTCCATACTTCCATGATTTGGAACAAGAGAAAGCATGATCACACCAAAAGTATCCTGCAGCTGTGTATGCTTGTAAAGCAGATTCAGGATCACGTTGGCATTGGCATCCTTACGAAGATCAATACAGATTCGCATACCCTCACGGCTGGAATGGTCGTTCAGGTCTGTGATCCCGTCGATCTTTTTGTCACGGACAAGCTCTGCGATCTTCTCGATCAGACGTGCCTTGTTTACAAGGTACGGGAGCTCGGTAACCACGATACGGGATTTACCGTTTGGCAAAGTCTCGATATTCGTCACCGCACGGACACGGATCTTGCCACGTCCGGTACGGTAAGCTTCCTCGATTCCTCTCGTTCCGAGGATGGTCGCTCCTGTAGGGAAGTCCGGTCCCTTTACGATCTCAAGAAGCTCCTCCATAGCTGTTTCTCTGTCTTCTTCTACAATGTTGTCAATGATCTTAACAACTGCATTGATAGTTTCACGAAGGTTATGCGGCGGAATATTGGTTGCCATACCTACCGCAATACCTGTAGTACCGTTTACCAAAAGGTTCGGAAAACGTGCCGGAAGCACAATCGGCTCACGCTCTGTTTCATCAAAGTTCGGCTGAAAATCAACCGTATCCTTGTTGATGTCAGCAAGCATCTCCATGGATATCTTGCTGAGACGTGCCTCTGTATATCGCATGGCAGCAGCACCGTCACCATCCACGGAACCAAAGTTTCCATGTCCGTCAACCAGCGGATATCTTGTGGACCATTCCTGAGCCATATTGACCAGCGCACCATAGATGGAGCTGTCACCGTGCGGATGATATTTACCCATGGTATCACCGACAATACGCGCACATTTTCTGTGTGGCTTGTCAGGACCATTATTCAGCTCGATCATAGAGTACAGAACTCGACGCTGTACCGGCTTCAGACCGTCTCTTACATCAGGCAAAGCTCGTGAGGCGATAACACTCATGGCATAGTCGATGTAAGATTCCTTCATCGTTTTTTCCAGATCCACTTCGTGGACTTTGTCAAAAATATTATCTTCCATTCTTCTTTATTCTCCTAGATATCAAGATTCTTAACGAATCTTGCATTTTCTTCGATAAATTCACGTCTTGGCTCTACCTTGTCTCCCATAAGAGTGGTAAATGTCAGATCGATCTCAGATGTGGCAGCTTCGTCCATGGTCACACGGAGAAGGATTCTCTTCTCAGGGTCCATAGTAGTCTCCCAGAGCTGCTCGGCATCCATCTCACCCAGACCTTTATAACGCTGGATCTTATTGTTTCCGTCACGTCCGATCTCGGTAAGGATATTATTCAGCTCATCATCGTCATATGCATACCATACCTTTTTGTTCTTCTCCACTTTATAGAGAGGAGGCTGCGCCAGATATACATATCCCTGCTTGATCAGCTCCGGCATGAAACGATACAGGAAGGTCAAAAGCAGTGTTGCGATATGCGCACCGTCAACATCGGCATCGGTCATAATGATGATCTTGTGATAACGAAGCTTGGAAATATCAAAATCCTCATGGATTCCGGTTCCGAAGGCAGTGATCATTGCCTTGATCTCTTTGTTTCCGTAAATCTTATCCAGACGTGCCTTCTCAACATTCAGGATCTTACCACGCAGTGGAAGGATTGCCTGTGTGGCACGGTTTCTCGCTGTCTTGGCAGAACCGCCCGCGGAATCTCCCTCTACGATATAGATCTCACAGTTCTCCGGATTCTTGTCAGAACAGTCTGCAAGCTTTCCCGGAAGAGACATGCTGTCCAGTGCGGATTTTCTTCTTGTAAGGTCACGTGCCTTTCTGGCTGCCTCTCTGGCTCTCTGTGCAAGAACAGATTTCTCAACGGTAGCCTTGGCAACTGCAGGATTCTGCTCCAGGAAAATCTCCAGCTGTTTACTTACAACACTGTCTACCGCACCTCTTGCCTCACTGTTTCCAAGCTTCTGCTTGGTCTGACCCTCAAACTGCGGATTCTCGATCTTAACACTGACGATCGCAGTCAGGCCCTCACGGATATCATCACCGCTTAAGTTCGGCTCACTGTCCTTGAGAAGCTTGTTCTTACGTGCATAATCATTAAATGTATTGGTGATTGCATTACGGAAACCGGTAATGTGTGTACCGCCCTCCGGTGTATTGATATTGTTTACAAAGCCATAGGTGTTCTCTGTATAGGAATCATTATGCTGCAGCGCAACCTCTACAGACACGCCGTCCTTCTCACCCTCACAGTAAATGATCTCCGGGTAAAGAGCCTCCTTGCTTCTGTTCAGGTAGCTTACAAACTCACGGATACCACCCTCATAGTGGAATACCTTCTCGCGCTCCTGACCCTCTCTCTTATCCTCCAGAACGATACGAAGACCCTTAGTCAGGAAAGCCATCTCACGAAGTCTCTGTTTCAGGATATCATAATCATAAACAGTCTCCTCAAAGATCTCCTTGTCCGGAAGGAAATAAACCTTCGTTCCTGAAAGCCCCGGATCACAGTCACCTACCACCTTCAGCGGGTACATAGTTTTGCCACGCTCATATCTCTGTTTGTATTCCTTACCCTCTCGGTAGATGGTAACCTCCAGCCATTCGGAAAGTGCATTTACAACAGATGCACCAACACCGTGAAGACCACCGGAAACCTTATATCCTCCACCGCCGAACTTACCGCCTGCGTGAAGAATGGTAAATACAACCTCAACTGCCGGAATACCTGCCTTATGATTGATACCAACCGGAATACCACGACCATTATCTGTAACTGTAATGGAATTATCCGGATTGATATCTACATGGATCTCTGTACAAAAACCAGCCAGTGCTTCATCGACTGCGTTATCCACGATCTCATATACGAGATGATGAAGTCCACGGCTGGAGGTACTTCCGATATACATTCCAGGCCTCTTACGTACGGCTTCCAGTCCTTCCAGGATCTGGATCTGATCCGCGCCGTATTCTGTATTCTCTGCGCCCATGTCATTCCTCCTGTTCTTGTCGTCCGGACGTGTTTGAAAATTCATTTCTGCAGAACCATAGCAGCTTCAGAAATCATTACATCAAATCCTGAACAAGATAAACTGATCTTTTAATTTCAGGAAATACTGTATTTTCATTTTGCAGAAAGCAATTCTCAAACCCGCTCCGGAAGTGTCATTTATACCTGTAAAATAAATATTTTTTACATACGAATACAGAGTTTATTATAGCACAAAAAAGCCTGTATTTCCACGCAAAATCATAGGAAATACAGGCAAAAAAGTATCTTATTAAATGCAATCCCAAAACACAGCACAATATGCTCTTAAAACATATGGAATATTCAGCTACTCCGGCAAAAGCCCAAATTCCTTTAACAATTTCTTCTGGTATTCCGGATCTGCTGCCGATCTTATAATATCAGACGTCCTCCCCAGCTCAGCAAGGCAGAGGATCAAACTGTTAATACTATGTTCTCCCTGCTGCATTCCCTGTTGCATTCCCTGCTGTATTCCCTGCTGCATTCCCTGCTGCATTCCCTGCTGCATTCCATCCTTTATTCCCTCCTGCATTCCTATTCCATACCCTTCATCATAGCCAGCCTGTAAACTTTTTCTTATCTTTTCCTCGATCTGATCCTGTATGATCCGATTTAATGCTTCACACATACAATCCGCCTCCCTGAATTTTTCTTCATTAGCCCTTACGATCATCTGCATAACTGATTCGTACAAAGGATTTTTCTGCTTTTCTCTGTATTCATTGAGAAGTCGTTTCATATCTTCCTTATCTTTTATTCTATCAGTCAGACTTCTCAGCCACAGATTTTTCTTCTTCGACAACTGCTCTGTTACAATGACCTGGATTGGGATCTTAGATCCTGTTACGTAATAAATTCCTTCTTCCATCTTTTTTACCCGGCATTTCCAAAACTCCCTCAAATGACGGAGCATCTTCCGGGGATATGCCCTGCTTACCAAAGAGATCGTAATCTCCTCAATTGGGATTTCATCCTCAGTTACCGTATCCGCTTTATAAAAAAATGCATATCCACACACCTTATAAAAATCATTGATGCTTATATAATCCGTCGGACTCTTATACTCAATGATATTATATTTTCGGAAGATCCTTCCTATGTTTTTATTAATTGGGATATCTGATTTCTTTTTGATCACAAGCGCATCGATCTCCATTGGTTTCGTCCCAAGCTGATGCTCATTCTCAAAAATCAGATTCTCCCTTTCTGCCTCCAGTTCTATCTGGATATCAGCAAAAAATGCAGGATGCCACTGCCGCAGGTTAGAGCTGTTTGTTCTGTTATTGTTTACGATCATACACGACTCCTCTGTTTTGATCTCAAGGAGCCTCATCTGAAAACTCCTGCTGAAAAATGGAAAAAAGCATGAATTTTCTGAGATGACAGGCAATCTGCCTGATATATGAAATGTAATAGAAAAATAAGATTATTTTTAGAAAATATGCTTTTACAGCATTTCCATAGAATCCCGGAACTGCTTTTTATTTTTGATAAGATCAGCTTACCACAATATGGTCTATACTGCAAGCAAATCATTTCGACAAAATCCGCACAGTACTTTTTATGTTACTGTTCACTGGCAATATTCCGCGAGGTGTTTTTTGTGAGCGAAGGTCACAGAAAACCCGAGACATACCGCGCGGATTTATGCGATTAGCATAAATTCTGTGCATCGCGAAGCGTGTTGCTGAGAACGGAGTGAACAGTAACCTTTTTATTACCACAATAAAAAAAGCCACATACGCTCCCAAAAATCCTTGGTCACAGTATGCAGCTTATTCAATCATCCACGATCACGTTACCTACGATCCGTACCACAATTACACCTGATCATTCAGCAGAACCTTCTCCATCCAGAAGCGCCTTATAAATATCCCGCTTGGAAACACCACGATCCTTGGCAGCAAGCTTCATGGCATCCTTCCTGGAATTCCCCTGCTGCTCATACATCGCCACATGCTCCGCAATGGAAATCTCCTCCCAGGAAGCACGCTTCTCCGCCTCCATCTCACTGCGGCTCCTGCCCTCGATCACAAGAACACACTCACCCAGCGGCTTCTCATCTTTATAAAAATCCATCAGATCATCGATCGTAGTCCGGAATGCCGTCTCATGCTTCTTGGTCAGCTCTCTGCAAAGAGTCATCCGACGGTTGCCAAGCGCCTCTCTGAGCTCACCAAGAGTCCGTACAAGCCTGTGAGGTGCCTCATACAGGATAATAGTCCTGGTTTCACAGGAAAGCTCCTCCAGGATCGTTTTTCGTTCTTTCTTATCCGCCGGAAGAAAAGCCTCGAAAGCAAAACGCCTAGTATGCAGGCCTGACAAAGTCAGAGCAGTGATACAGGCAGCAGGACCCGGAAGTGAAGTCACTTCAATTCCGGCTTCATAACACATGGCGGCAAGCTCCTCCCCGGGGTCTGAGATACCCGGACTACCTGCATCTGTGATCAACGCAATGTTTGTACCCGCCAGCAGCTTTTCCACGAGGACATGGCCCTTATCGATCTTATTGTATTCGTGGTAGCTGGTCATGGGGGTTTTTATATCAAAATGATTCAGAAGTTTTATGCTGTTGCGGGTATCCTCCGCAGCGATTAAGTCCACTTCCCGAAGGGTTCTTAGTACTCGAAGGGTGATGTCTTCGAGATTTCCTATGGGGGTGGCGCATAAGTATAGTTTTCCGTTTTGTTTCATAATTTGCCTCTTTTCTCGCTTGACCGCGGGGAGTTGTTTTCCACTTGGCCGTGGGGGAGTTGTTTTGCTTAACCGCGGGGGATATTCCACTTAACCGTGGGGGATATTCCGCTTAACCGCGGGGGATATTCCGCTTAACCGCGGGGGATATTTCGCTTGACCGCGGGGGTTTGTTTAAGTTTGGGAACTTTGAAAACCGCAAAGGGGCCGCAAAGCCGCGCCCCCTCTGCACACCCCTTGGGCTTTTTTTAAGTAGTGCAAGGGATTCGTTGTTCTTATTTGTTGACTTGTGTCTGTATGCTTCGGTATTCAGCGCACTACGCTGTGCCGATGTTGTTTTATTTCTTCACTTTCTCTGTAGTTCACTTCCGGCAAGGCGTCTGTATGCTTCGCTACTCAGCGCGCTACGCTGTGCCGATGTTGTTTTATTTCTTCACTTTCTCTGTGGTTCACTTCTGGCAAGGTGTCTGTATGCTTCGATACTCAGTGCGCCATGCTGTGCCGATGTTGTTTTATTTCTTCACTTTCTCAGTGGTTCGCTTCTGGCAAAGTGCCCGTATGCTTCGATATTCAATGTGCTACTCTGTGCCGATGTTGTTTTATTTCTTCACTTTCTCAGTGGTTCACTTCCGGCAAGGTGCCCGTATGCTTCGATATTCAATGTGCTACGCTATGCCGATATTATTTCATTTCTTCACTTTCTCAGTGATTCACTTCTGGCAAGGTGCCTGTATTCTTCGATATTCAGCGCACTATGCGTTGCGATCTCTCGCTTTGAATCTCAGGCGAGGGGAGGCAGGCTGCTGGTGGTGACGTTAGCGGAGCCCCCGTCAGCGAGGTGAGGATAGCTGCTGCCACCGAGCGCACTGTTTGAGCGAAGCGAGTTTGCGCGAATGGCAGCAAACCGGCGCCGCAGCCGAGCAGGGGGCGCAGCGTGTCACCACCAGCAGCCTGCCTCCCCTCGCCGTCCCTTCACCAACCGAAGTATCACAGCCACCACTACCTCCCAGCCATCCAGCGCAGCGCCGATGGCCCAAAACCTCCCGAGCAGCCACCCCAATCTCTCACAACCGGGGCAGCCACCCTAAGCCACAACATCACAGCATTCACACCATCCGATACAACTCCAAAACATCCTCCGTATAAACCCCAGGCCGCTCATAAACCACCAGCGGCCGCTCAACCCGGATCCTGGAATTCCCGCCCTTACAAGCCTCGATCAACACCATATTCGGCTCCTTATCAATAAAAGGATACACCAGCTGCATCCTCTTAGGCTCCAGCTTATACTTCGTCAAAGTCGCCATCAGCTCCACAAGCCGAAACGGCCTGTGCACCAGAAAAAACCGCCCCCGGTCCTTCAGGACCCGGGCAGCCTGACAAGCCACATCATCAAACGAACACAAAATCTCATGCCTCGCGATCGCCTTCGGAAGATGCGGATTCGTCAACCCATGCTGCCCGATCATATACGGCGGATTACACGTCACCACATCAAAAGAAGCCGCCCCAAAAATCCCGGCAGCCTCCCTGATATCACCCTCAACGATCCGAACCCTGTCCTCAAGACCATTATACCTCACACTACGGTCAGCCATCTCCGCACACTCATGCTGGATCTCCAGCCCCGTGAAATGCTCCCCATCCGTACGATCAGAAAGCAAAATCGGAATGATCCCCGTACCAGTCCCCATATCCAGAGCAACCTCACCCCTCTTCACCCGGGCAAAACCAGACAACAGAACCGCATCCATCCCAAAGCAAAACTTCTTCGGATCCTGGATCACAAACAACCCATTCTGAAGATCATCCACACGCTCACCGCAATAAACCAGATCACTTCTCATTCGGCTTCGAATCTCCCTTTTTAACCTCTTTCTCCTCGTGATCAGCAGAACCACCCTTACCCTTTTTTCTCTTAGGGCGGAACCTCAGATCACGGACCGGAAACTCCTGGATCTCCTTCTCGTCATTCACCTCAACCACGATCTTAACCATCTGCCGGAGAACATTCACACTCTGGACCGTACCCGAAACACCCTGCGGCGTCGTTACCATATCACCGATACCCGGAAGATTCCGGTTCAGCTCCTCATAAGTCTCCTGCTCATTCTTCAGACAGCACATCAGACGACCACAGACACCGGAAATCTTCGTCTGGTTCAGAGAAAGATTCTGCTCCTTCGCCATCTTGATGGAAACCGGTGCAAACTCCGAAAGATACGTATGACAGCAAAGCGTCCTTCCACAGATACCAATACCGCCAAGGATCTTCGTCTCATCACGGACACCGATCTGACGAAGCTCAATCCTGGTCTTAAACACAGACGCCAGATCCTTAACCAGCTGCCGGAAATCAATACGGCCATCCGCTGTAAAATAAAACAGCACCTTGTTATTATCAAAGGTATACTCCGCATCGATCAGCTTCATATCAAGCTCATGCTCACGGATCTTCTTCTTACAGATCTTAAAAGCCTCTTTCTCCTTCTGGCGGTTCTCAGCCTCATGATCCTCGTCCTCCTTCGTTGCAACACGGAGAACCTCCTTCAGCGGATGGACCACCTCGTCCTCCTTCACGCTGCGCGGCTCCAGGACAACACGGCCATACTCCACACCACGGGCAGTCTCCACGATCACATGATCGCCGACCTTCACCTTATAATTCTTAGGATTAAAATAATAAATCTTACCAACGTTACGAAATCTGACTCCAACTACCTTTTCCATTCTATTTCTCCCTAATTGTCAGGAACAGGAGCTCCAGGGCAAGTTCGAGATTAACATTGGCACGGAGACGCACCTTCGTCTTCTCCAGTGCCTCAAGGATTTTTTCGATATTCTCATAAGAACGCTCGCTGGCCTGCTCTCTGATAAAATTAATCTCCTGTTTAAAAACCAGGTTGTCAATTTCCCTTGTTGCCTTAAACATCAGAACATCGCGGAACCAGAACTGGAAAATATCCAGATAATCATTGACATTATTCTTATCAGCAGTCAAAGTCTTGATCGCCTCTGTCAGCTCATAAACCTCCATGGAATTGGCATATTTCAAAATCTTCAGGGCATTGGCAGTCATATCCGCAAACTCCTGAGAAGTCGCAGCCTCCTTCGCCTTGCCGATACTGCCCTGCGCATAAGACGCATCGATCTCAGCCTGATAATCCGGCACCTGAAGATGCTCCATCAGATATTCCTTCACAAGACTGTCATCCACCACCTTCAGATCCAGACGCACACATCTGGAACGGATCGTAGGAAGAAGACTGTCGATATTGCTTGTCAGCAGCATGATCACCGCATATTCCGGCGGTTCCTCGATAGTTTTCAAAATGGCATTCTGCGCCTGCACCGTCATCATCTCCGCATCTGGAATGATATAGATCTTATACGGACTGCAGTACGGCTTGATATCCACATCACGCACAACCTGGTCACGCACCTCGTCAATGCTGATGCTTCCAGGCTTCTCATGAGTTACTGTAATGATATCCGGATGATTCTTGCCGATCACCTTCTTACAGGAATCACAAGTCATACACGGTTCAGACTCTCCCGATTCACACTGCAGCGCTGCCGCAAAAGTCCCCGCAAGAAGCTTCTTGCCGGATCCCGGTTCCCCTGTAAAAATATAAGAGTGGGATACCTTCCCTGTCTCTATCGCATTCTTCAAATGCCTGATTATATCGTCATGGCCGATGATGTCATGAAATCCTGCCATAAGAATCACCTCTTTCTGCCTTTTGTGCCCTCCGTTATACCCGGCGGACATCTTTCAACTAATTATAACATAATCTTCTGTATAAAAAAAACTATTTTTCCTTATTGTACAGATTTTATATAATTTACGATCTCCTTCACACATTCATCCAGATTATGATTCTCAAAACGCTTCCATATACCTGCTTTAAGAATATTTTCCTCGGAAAAATCATTCTGGTCTGCAAGAAAACGCCTGCACATCTCCTCGTACTTCGGCACCTCCTGGGTCTTCTCCCTGGCAAGCGCACGCTCCAGACGCTCTCCGTCTTCCACCTCTATATAAATAGGCCACATCACTTCATTGCCGTAATACTCCCGGAGCCTCACAAAAGACTCCAGTGTACCGATTCCCAGATAGCTGTCATTACCCACAGACACCTGCCCGTCATCCGCAGTAAAATATGTCCACGGCCCGTAAACCGTCTGATAAGTACGCGCCTCGATCAGCTTCCCGTTTCTTCGGAACTCCTTCAGTTTATTCTCATCTGCAAAAAAATATTCTCTTCCGTTCTCCTCTCCATCCCGGATCGGACGGGTAGTATAGATCACAAGCCGCTTAAGCCCCAGCTCCTGATTCCCCTCCAGCTGTCTGTAAATACTGTCCTTACCGGAAGAGCTTTTTCCCATAATGTAAAAAATCTTTCCCATATGTCTCCTCTGTTACATCTCATTTCTCACAACGCACACCGTCTCACTGGTCTGGTCGCTCAGGCCCTGGACCTCAAAGCCCTGTTCCAGGTATCTTCTCACATTTTTTACGAAATGTCCAGAAATCTGTTCCCCCGGAACGATCAGCGGGATCCCCGGCGGATAAAGATACGCAAACTCCCCGGACGTACGTCCGATACACTCATCCAGCGGACACCGCTCACTCTCCGCATCCATAGCCTGGGAGATCCGCATGATCTGCTTCATTTTTCCGTTTTTCAAAGGCTCCTTCTCCACAGCCTCTTCTCTATATTTTAACGATTCACGGCGGTCGATCTCTTCAATAGCATCACAAAGCCGCTCAAAACCCTCCGCCGTATCACCCACAGCCGCCAGCGCCAGCACATAATTCTCCGCCTCCATCTCCATTTCCAGATGAAACTCCCTCCGGAGGATCTGGTGCAGCTCCCGGCCGTTCAGCGAACTGTTCACAGTAGAAAGCAATATCTTGGATCTGTCAAAATCAAAAACCCTCTGGCACTCACAGGCCTGTGGCGTTACCAGCCGGATATACTTACACTCGGAAAGACGCCTGCGTGCTTTTTCCAGATTCTCCGTAAACACACGGAACATCTCATCCCCCTCACGCTCCAGCTTATCCATGCACGCATCAATGCTGCTCATAAGAATATAAGAAGGACTGCTGCTCTGATAGATTCCCAGAAAACGCTTCAGTTTTTCCCGGCTCACACGATCACTGCACAGGTGGATCACCCCCGTCTGGGTCAGACAGGGCAGCGTCTTATGCACACTGTTGATCACCACATCCGCACCAAGCTGCGCCGCAGACACCGGAAAATAATCCGAAAACCGAAAATGCGCCCCGTGAGCCTCATCCACGATCAGCGGCACACCATAGTGATGCGCGATCTCCGCGATCCTAGCCACATCCGACACGATGCCGTCATAAGTCGGTGAAGTGATCAGCACCGCCTGGATCTCCGGATTTTCCGCCAGATACATTTCCACACGGCCGGGTGAAATTCCTCTGTTTATCCCCAATTTCGGATCCTCTTGTGGATAAATATACGTGGCACTCAGCTCCCGCAGATAAATCGCATGGTAAACCGCCTTATGGCAGTTCCTTGCCACCAGGATCTGTCCCCCCTTATCCACAGCCGCAGACACCGCCGCCAGGATCGCCCCGGAGCTTCCATTGATACTGTAAAAACTCTCCGGCACACCATAAAGCCGTGCAACATCCTCCTGCGCCCTTTTCAAAATATCCTCAGCATGATGCAGGTTATCAAACCCGTCAATCTCCGTAATATCCCTCTCCACCGGAAAATCCCCATCCACAGCCAGCGGATTCCTCTTATGCCCCGGCATATGAAACGGATAAAAATCACTCTTACCGTACGCTTCCAGTTTCTTGTATAATCTGTCTTCCATAGTTCGTCCTTTCAAAAAATCCACCTCTGTTACTTTCCCCATATCAATATCATAGTTAGTTTCATTATACCTGAAACGAATTTTTCTGTCACTGACGATTATCCATATTTCAGATTTTTGCATCTAAGTCGGATGTATACCGTGGTAAATTTTCGCAGTAAACAGGTTGACAAAATATCATCTCGCACATATAATAATTTCAGAATCAAAAAACACTTTGTGTTTTTGTAAGGACGGCGTTGCGACGGCGTTCTATTTTTTTGCCAAAAAACAAGGAGGGGCTATCACCAGACGATATTCCCCTCCATTTTTATCACATCTCAGCAAAATCGATCCTCAGCTCCTCATAGATTCCCACCTTGATCGAATCCTGAAATGTATACTGCTCCGTATCCTCATTTTCAAAATCATACACCATTACCAGCTTCTTCACAGGATCCACGATCCAGTACTCTCTCACACCGGCAGTCCTGTATTTAAACAGCTTGGTATAATAATCCATACGCCTGCTCGCCGGAGAAACGATCTCGATGATCCAGTCCGGAGCCCCCTTACATCCCCTGTCATCCAGCTTATCCGGATCACAGATAACAGAAACATCCGGTTCCACATAAGTATTCGTCTTCTCATCCAGATACACCGCAAACGGTGCGGCAAACACCTCACATTTGCCCTTGTTAGAATCTATATAGTTACCTATCTTTCTGGACAAAATACTTGAAATCCTCTGATGCATCGTATTCGGCGGCGCCATATAATAAATATGTCCATCGATCAGTTCCGCTCTTTCACCCTCCGGCAAAGCATAAATATCCTCTATCGTATAAATTCTTTCCCTCAACAGCGGCATATCTCCACTCCTCTCAAAAGCACCCGGCAGATCATACACCATCATTCCGATCTGCACTCATACACCTGCAGCAGCTCCATCCGAAGCCTTCCCCACAGGCTCACACCTTAAACCGGTACCCCACACCCCAGATCGTCTCAATATACTGAGGCTTGGCCGTATTAAACTCGATCTTTTCACGGATCTTCTTGATATGCACCGTAACCGTAGCGATATCACCCACAGACTCCATATCCCAGATCTCCCGGAAAAGCTCCTCCTTTGTAAAAACCCTGTTCGGATTCTCAGCCAGAAAAGTCAAAAGATCAAACTCCTTGGTAGTAAACGTCGTCTCCTCACCATTGACCCACACACGCCTGGCCGTCTTATCGATCTTAATACCACGGATCTCAATCACATCATTCTTATGCACATTGGAACCAACCAGCCGGTTATAACGCTCCATATGCGCCTTCACACGTGCAACCAGCTCACTTGGGCTGAACGGCTTGGTCATATAATCATCCGCGCCAAGACCCAGTCCCCGGATCTTATCGATATCATCCTTCTTGGCCGAAACCATAATGATCGGCGTATTCTTCTCCTCACGGACCTGCCGGCAGATATCAAAGCCATCCACCTCCGGAAGCATCAGATCCAGGATGATCAGATCAAACTCCTCCTTCATAGCACGTACAAGCCCCGTATCACCACGGTTCTCGATCTCCACTTCAAAACCCGAAAGCTCCAGATAATCCTTCTCCAGATCCGCGATCGCTTCCTCATCCTCTATGATCAAAATCCTACTCATTCATCGGTACCTCCTGATATTTTCTGAGAACAAAATACATGATCGTTCCGATCCCCAGCCGGCTTGTGGCCCAGACCTTTCCACCATGATCCTCCATGATCTTCTTTACGATGGAAAGTCCAATACCGCTTCCTCCCTTGGAAGAATTTCTGGAAACATCGGTACGGTAAAAACGGTCAAAAATATACGGCAGATCCTTGGCGGCAATACCCTTGCCGTTATCCTCGATCTCCACCTGGATAAAATCACCCACATCCTTCACCCGAAGCTGGATGATCCCCCTTGGCTTCTCCATATACTTAATGGCATTACTCACGATATTATGGATCACACGGCGGATCTGCTCACCATCCGCAATAACCTGCACACCCTTCTCCACATAATTGGCATACACAAGCTCGATCCCCCTGGTCTCCATCTCAAGCCCAAGCTCCTCCGCACAATCCGAAAAATAATCCTCCACATTCAGCTTGCTGAACGTATACGGAATACGGTTGGTATCGATCTTGGAATAAAAGGTCAGCTCATTGATCAGATGATCCATCTCATTGGTCTTATTATAAATGGTACGCACATACCGGTCCATCTTCTCCGGCGTATCCGCCACACCATCCATGATTCCCTCCACATAACCCTTCACCGCAGTGATCGGCGTCTTCAGATCATGGGAAATATTGCTGATCAGCTCCTTATTCTCCTTATCCATCAGGATCTTCTCTTCCGTGGACTCCTTCAGACGCTTACGCATCTCCTCAAAATCCTGGCAAAGCTGGGAAAATTCATCATTCCCCTCAACCTCCAGCACAAAATCCAGATTCCCCTCCTTGATGTTCTTGGTAGCCTTCTTAAGCTTCACCAGCGGAACCGCAATGCTCCGATAGATCCACAGCCCTACGGACAACGCAGTAAAAACAAGGATGATCGTTGCGGTCAGGATCATATCCTTGGCCATCAGCTTCACCTGGCTGCTGGAAGACTGCGGCAGCGAAATATCATAGACCATCTGGCTGGAATCCGAAGCCTGGCTGCTGCTCTCCTGCACATGCTTCGCCTGCGTCTGGCTGAACCCGTACAGACTTGCGGAAAAAAGAAGCAGCGGCAGCAGGATGATCGCAACGAAGCCCACAATAATACGTGTTTTTAACTTCATCTGTATCTCCGTCCTTTATAAATTCACACATTCACATACACGTATTATAACATAAACTATATTCCCTATCTCTAAATTTTCTATAAAAAACCCCATCTCACCATGCAAGAAGCCCCCGGTACTGGCACTACCGGGGGCTTCACTCTTTATTCTTCTGAAACGATTATTCGTAGCTGTTGCAAAGATACTTCTTCAGAGTCTCAACCTTGTCCAGATGCTCCCATGGAAGATCAACATCTGTACGGCCGAAATGACCATAAGCAGCAGTCTGCTTGTAGATCGGACGGCGAAGGTCAAGCATCTTGATGATACCAGCCGGACGAAGATCAAAATTCTCACGAACGATCTCAACAAGCTTAGTCTCAGAAAGCTTACCTGTTCCGAAGGTATTCACACTGACAGAAGTCGGATGCGCAACACCGATCGCATAGGAAAGCTGGATCTCACACTTGTCAGCAAGACCGGCTGCAACAATGTTCTTTGCAACATAACGTGCAGCATAAGCAGCAGAACGGTCAACCTTTGTGCAATCCTTACCGGAAAAAGCACCGCCGCCGTGACGTCCTGTTCCGCCGTAGGTATCAACGATGATCTTACGACCTGTCAGACCACTGTCACCGTGAGGTCCGCCGATAACAAAACGACCTGTCGGATTGATGAAATACTTCGTATCCGCATCAACCATATCAGCCGGAATGATCGCATCAAAAACATACTTCTTAATATCCTCATGGATCTGCTCCTGAGTAACATCCGGATCATGCTGTGTAGAGCATACAACAGCATCGATTCTCTTCGGCTTGCCGGCTTCATCATACTCAACAGTAACCTGAGTCTTTCCATCCGGTCTTAAATATTTCAGAGTGCCGTCCTTACGAACCTTTGTCAGCTGCTGAGCAAGCTTGTGAGCCATGTTGATGGCATATGGCATATACTCCTCAGTCTCATTGGAAGCATAACCAAACTGAAGACCCTGGTCACCGGCACCGATGGAATCCAGCTCGTCCTCATTCATATCGTCCTCTTTCTGCTCAAGAGCCTTGTCAACACCCATAGCGATATCTGTGGACTGCTTGTCAAGTGATGTGATAACCGCACAGGTATCTGCATCAAAGCCATAATCCGCATTGTCATATCCGATCTCACGGATAGTATCGCGAACGATCTTCTGGATATCAACATTAGCCTTGGTTGTGATCTCGCCCATAACAAGTACAAGACCTGTTGTAGTAGCAGTCTCACATGCAACACGGCTCATCGGATCCTGTGCCATCATAGCATCAAGGATCGCATCGGAAATAGAGTCGCAGACCTTGTCAGGATGACCCTCAGTTACAGATTCAGATGTAAATAAAATTTTCTCCATGATCTTCTCCTTTTGTAATAAAACAATGGTTATATACATAAAAAACAGCCCGTACAATCCGGACTGTTTAAGTTCTGTAAACAATCCTCTTATTGTTCGATTGCTCGCTCAGGTTGGCACCTTCCTGGATTCTCCGGGGTTGCCGTGGCTTCACAGATCCTTTGTATCTCCACCACTCTGAATAAAAGGCTATCTTTTATGAAATTTACTGCAACACATACAATATACTTATCATACCAAAATGTCAAGAGCAATTTTCGATAAAAAATATCACCCGCTGCTTTTTCATCCCCAATACACAAATATTCCCAAAAAAGAACCGGGCATCCACATCGCCCGGTTCTTCCATCGATCATCCTTCAGAATGATCCGTTATTTATTTTTTCTTCTTTCTCTTAACTCCATAAGCTGCACCACCGCCAACAATGATCGCTGCTGCAAGGATTCCAACCCATACGCCGATCGGTGTATCATCGCCGGTCTTTACAGAACGTCTTGCTGTACCGCTGGTATCGTTCGGAGCAGTTCCGCCCGCTGTACCATTATTCGGGATCGGAGTGATCCGATCATTTCCACCATGATTTGCTCCAGGTGTAGCAGTCGGAATCGGTGTCGGCTCGGAAGAAAGACTGTTAGTGATCTCCTTTGTTACAGTATATCGGTTATCATTATTCAGTGTAACCTCACCCTGACCGGTAACTGTATACTTAAAGGTATCATCATCAACCGGATTTCCATCCTTATCCGTCTCCAGAACAGTATAAGTAACACTGTTGATCTCCTGATCTGTTGGAAGATCCACCATTACCTGAACACTATCATTCTGTTTCAGAGTCACTACCTTCTCAAGCGTCAGCTCACCGTTACTTTCAGTGGAGAACAAACCTGCATAGAACGTATCATCCACAGTAGAAGCAACACCATCGATCATCACATTCTTCTTAATGTTGATATATCCGTTACGGCTGAATATATCGGAAATCTTTGTATAATAGTTATTTACATAAGCCGCTGCCTCAGTAGCACCACTATCTCCACCGATCACAACCTGATTGGACTTCTCTTCACTCTCACCATTCGGCTTCGTTACATTGTAGTAGTAAAGATTCTCATCATCCACCTTGATCTTCGTATTCTGCTGAAGAGGATTTCCATCCTCATCCAGCTCAAATACATAATAGGTGCCATCCGGAACATCCGTCCATGTAGCTGTACCACTGGAAGCATTCTGGATATGGATTTTCTGCATTTCTCCGTAAGGGGCATTTCCATCCGGATCAAGGTAAAGCCCAACATTATAAGTTACATCCTCTTTCGTTTCCAGAGGAATCACATTCCCGTTATCATCAACATTATAGATCCTCTTCGTAACCTGGATCTGTGTATGCTTCGGCGGATTACTTACAGACTTCGGATAAGCCTGTACATCGTACATCCAGCCCTGCTCCTGATCTGCAAAAGGAACGGAAATCAGCATCGGTGAAACCATAACACTGCTGTTTCCATCTGTCTGCACCACCAGGTACATACCCTCAGCCAGATCAGCGAAAGTCATATTCCCCTCTGCATCAGAGGACTTGGACATACCCCACACATCCACGCTTCCGCTGACGATCATAGCCGCCAGCTTCTCTGCCGCTTCATACCAGCCGTCAGCCGTCGTGATGGAATCAAAATCGATTGCTGCGGCAGCCAGTGCCTCATCCAACACGAAATGCACATTGCCATCAAAATTCACACTGCCAACCTTGTAGATCGTCAGCCCTACATCCGGCAGCGGAGTCTGGTTTCCCTCCTCATCCGCCTGCTGAACCGTCAACGTCAGATTACCTGTTTTTCCAGCTTCATAATCCCCGGCGAAAACCGGCTGCAAAACACTCGTGACCAGCATAGCCGTCAGCATCAGAACAGCCAGAAGGCTCCGGAATATTTTCCCTTGCTTTCTTCTATTTTTCATCGCTCTCTGCCTCCTCTTTCCTTTCTGAAAGCTGCTTCTTTTTCCGTTTTTTGTCCCTATGACGGACGATCAGATAAATCAGCAGGATCAGAACAACAAGCACTGCAGCGCCGCCGGCCAGAACCCTCTTCGGATCCACAACAGCAAGCTTCTGCGGTATCGTTTCGTCATTCTTTGTATCTTCCACCACATATTTCGTCCGCACTCCCCGGACAAGAAGCCTGTGGGTGTTAACTCCATAAGGGGTACACGTGATCAGAGTCACATGATCTTCACCCTCGATAATATCCAGGTCACTGGTCTCATCCGGAAGCACCGTCTTGATCTGATCCACCTTGTAGGCCAGATGCTTGCCAAGAATGTGCAGAATAAAAATATCTCCCTTTTCCATCTGATCCAGATCTGTAAAAAGCTTTGCGTTAGGAAGACCTCGATGCGCCGCCAGAACCGCATGGGTGCTCTTGCCTCCGATCGGAAGGCTGGTACCCTCCACATGACCGACACCCTTTTCCAGGACCGTTTTGCTCAGTCCATGATAGATCGCCAGTCTGGCTTTGATCTTCGGGATCTCGATACTCCCCATCAGACCATCACCGTTCGGATCCAGAACCCTGTCATAAGGATGACTCAGCTCATAAGTATCCTCTTCCTCAAAAGCATCTACAATGGCATTCACCGGATGCTCGGCATTATACTCCTTCGCCTCTTTCCACAGCCTGTCATAGTCGTTGTCCGAAAGCTCTGTTACCGCTTCCTCGTACTTACTGACCAGCTGGGCATTTCGATACTGGTTCCACATATCACTGATCGTAGGATAAAGGAACACTCCCGCTCCCGCCAGAAACACCAGGGCGATAAAAATGTTCAGGACAACATTACTCTTTTTCTTTTTTTTCTTTTTAGCCATAAATCATTTCCTGCGTCGTTTTTTGTTCTGAACAGAATTGATACCGGCAACCAGGATCACCGCGATCACAATTCCGATCACAACACAGAGAGCAAGCATCGGAAGCGTCGGATTGGTGATTCCGGTAACCTTCTTCTCTGTTTTCTGAACCGCCTTCGCAGCCTTCATCGGAACTCTGTGTCCCCTCACCAGAAGTCTGTGCGTATTCACCGCATAAGGCGTACACGTAACCAGCGTTACATAATCATCCCCATCCGTGATACCCAGAGACTCTGTCTGCTCCGGAAGAACGGTAAGAATCTGATCCACCTCGTAGGCAAGAGTCTTACCCAGCACATGCAGGTAAAAAACATCTCCCTCTTCCACAAGATTCAGATCTGTAAAAAGTTTCGCACTTGGAAGTCCTCTGTGTGCCGACAAAATACAATGGGTACTCTTGCCGCCAACCGGAAGACTGCTGCCGAACAAATGACCGGCGCCCTTCTCCAGAGACTCATCTGTCGTGTAATGATAGATTGGAATGCTCACATCGATCACAGGAATCTCCACATACCCCATCATTCCATCACCATTCAGGTTCAGAAGAGACTCATATGTACTGTCCGTCTGGCCATCCCTCACGGAAAAAGCATCCGGCACACTTTCCTGCTTGATCTGTTCGTTATACTCCTGAGCTGCCTTCCACATACTGTCAATCTTCTCCGAATTATCATCCGAAGAAACACTGCTGCTATAATTACTGATCAGCAGGCTGTCCCTGTACCGGTTCCAGGCATCACTGACCATTGGATACAGCAGTATGGACAACCCTATCAGAAACAGCAAACCAAGTCCAATATAATTTTTCTTCTTATTCTTTCTCATAGGTTTCTCCATACTGTTGTATTTACCACTCCCGGCCCCCGAAAGGGCCGGGCGGTAAAAGATTTACTACTTTATTTTAATACTTGCTTTGTCGTTGCTTATAAATAATTTTTGAATTGAATCGATCCGGCAATCAAACGATTACTCCTCAGATCCTTTTCTGCGGCTGATGAAGAAAGCACCAGCAGCGCCAGCCATAACTACAACACCGATGATAGTGAAGAGGTATGTTCCCATGCCACCTGTGGATGGAAGGGAGGAAAGTTTGGTATTGACAAAGTTACCTGCATCAACAGTTACTTCATCCGTCTCATCTGCTGTAATTGTAAATGCTTTATTCTCAGAATTTACTTTATAACCTGTCGGTGCTTTTGTCTCTTTGAATTCATAGCTGCCTTCATCAAGACCTGTAACTTTTAATGTACCGTTTGTTGCTACTAATGTAGTTGTAGCATTCTGTTCTTCATCCAGAGCAACCTTGTACTCACCATTTGTTACTTTCACAACACTAATTGGTGTTTTTGTTGCCTCAGCACCTTCTTTTTCAGCAGGAGTTACCTTTAATAACTGGAACTCTGCGCCATTCAGTGTAGTTCCTTTTGTATCAACTTTCTTTAAAGTAACATTTCCCATAAAACCATTTACTCTACTCGGAGTATACTCAACAGTCTCTGCACTTGCTGTAGCACAGTTGTTATATGTGTGATCATTTTCTACTATAGCACTATATTTTACTTCAATTGTTGCACCAGCTTCTGTAGTTGAAATAAAATCACTTAAATCTACAGTATATGTTACAGTTCCATCTTCATTAGAAACAGCAGTTGCTTTTGATTTATCTACAGTTACAGGGTTTCCAGCAATTTTAACACTATCAAGAACAAAGGTGTCTGCCTTCAGACCTGTTGAAGTATCTATTACTTTGAAAGTTGTTAAATTCTCATTAGCAGCATTTGTTTTTGGTGCCATCTGTGTAGTTACTGTAAAGTTTACACGCTGTCCTCTGTGAACAAACTTATCCCCTGTCTCTTTTGTAACCTTATATTCTGACATTTTAGCAACTACATCAGCTGATTCACTAGCCATATAAGTATCATTATCTTTGTAAGTATTTGCTACCATAAGACTATAAGTACCTTTGGTATCAAATGCACGAATAACATATGCACCGATTGGAAGTCCAGAAAATACATGACTTGTTCCATGTTCTGTTGCTGTAAAATCTACAATTTGCTGTGCATCTGCTGCATTTCTTAATCCATCAGAATCAGTAATCTGGAATGCACCGGTGGCAGCATCTTCTGAGACATAAGGATCAGCCCAATCAACGACCTTCCATGTCTGATTTCCACCCGTCACATCAAGATAAATAATATTATACACTTTCAATGTAGTATCTACATCAGCTGCTAAATTTTTAACGGTAATAGCATTTGTGTATTCATTTTCTACCTTGGCTGCAAATACCGCTGTGCACATAGACAGTACCATAACCGCTGCCACTAATAATGCACCAATCTTTTTAAATAAATTTTTCATAAGGTTTGCTCCTTTCTTTCTCTGCATTTTTCTTTTTCGCCCTTCATCGGCCATTTACAATTAATGTGTTACGATCTCTTTGCTTCTTCCTCCCTTCGTTTATTATTTATAAACAACAGGAGTGCAGTTGCAAGAATCGCTACACCACTGATTGTAAATCCATAGGTTCCCGGACCACCGGATTCTGGTAAGGAATAAAGTTTAGCATTGGTAAGCTGGTAAATCTTTTCATTACCATTTGGACTAACAGTATCCTCACCATGTGTTACCGTTATATTTCTGTCGCTTCCTACTATGATTTTCCATGGTTTTGCAGATAACTGATATCCAGCTGGTGCTTTTCTTTCAACCAATACATAATTTCCAATTGGAAGGTTCTCTATAGAAACCTTTCCATTTCTGCCAGATTCATACTGCTTAATCGGATCACCTGTTTGTTCTCCATCCGTATTAGCTTTATATAAATCAAATTCAGCACCTGACAACTTCTTTGTATTGGTCTCAGCATCAACTTTCTCAAAATCAATATTCACAACTGTTTTTTTATTAGTGAATTCGGCAATTCCAACTCGTCCGTCTGTTGTATTTCCATTCTGTGGAACCTTATTTTGCTTTTTGTCTGTTCCCATAGTGAATGTAATACCATTTGACAAATCTTCAGCAATTGCACTGTCACAATTGGTTCCTTCACCTGTTACAATACTCTGTAATTCATAACTAGTGTTGTCTGAAGACTCTTTAACTACATAATCACCTCGGGACAGTTCACTTAATTTCTTATTATCAAGTTCAAGTTTTGCGTTGGCTTCACCTACAAGCTCAAATACTGCAGTTGCTTCATTTCCGCCTTTTGCAATCTTTGCAGTTGCAGTTGCAACATCTCCATTTTTGTCTGTAATTGTGAATCTAAATGTTTCTTCCTTCTCAGCTTGTGCATCCAGTTTTTTAACGATCTGCAATTCACCAGCAATCACCTTCACAGTATAAGTGCCTGTTGATGCTACACTTGAATCAACACTAATTCCACCCTTTGGTTGTTCAACTAAATCAGGTTTTGGAGCATTTTCAGCTGTATATACTTCTTCATCCGGCTCCTTAATCTTAGCTAGTTTTTGTTTTCTTACTTCTTTTGAATATGGATGATAAGTAACCGTTAACTGATACTCCTCCACCTTTTCTCCAACTGAATTAGCAAGGTGCTCATCAGCATTTCCCCTAACTATTTTATAAGTATAAGTGAAATATCCTACTGCATCCTTAGAACCAGGATATATATACTGATATCGTCCTTCACTGCCAATGGTTAACTCTTTATCCGTATTTAATTTCTTAATATCAGCATCTTCCAAATCAGGTAATTTAACACTATTCTTACCAGCATCCATAGGCTCCACAGCCGTTAAAGTTTCCTTTTTATTGAGCTGTACAACTTTTATCGTTTCAGCAAGTTCATTTCCAAAATTCTTTGCCGTTATTGGATCACCTTTGAATACTGTTATTTTTTTACTGCCGATATTTAAATTAAGAAGCTTAACATTAACAGATGGTTGCTCAAACTCTTTAATACCACCGCCATTCAGATAAATACCTGAATCTGCACCATTAGTAGGAATCATGTTTCCACCAATGAAGTCGTCTTTCGCCTGAATCCGGAAACTTGCATTCCAACCTTTGTCATTCTCGTTCTCTGTGGCTGCATTTCCAATTCTGGCCGCCTGTTCTTTCCAGGTAATTTTAGTTGTACCGTCACCCCGTTCAACAATCGTAACTTTTCCCACTACCGAACCTGTAGTACTATCTGTCCAGATAATTTCCTTCGATCCGTCGTTATTGGTTTTAATTTTTCCTGTTCCCAGCCTACTGTTAGTTGCCAAATCATTTAACCCATCATCCGTAAGCTTAAATCTTGCATCAATCACATCTACGATTTCTTTAGGCTGCACTGTAAACAAATCACCAATACTACCAGCAATAACATTAAATGTGTTTACTAAGTCGTTTAGACCACTAGTATCATACGCATACTTCTTAGTACCATCGCTAGATTTAGTTGCTATATATTGGCTCAGAAATTCGCTTCCGGTTATTGATTTATGACGGTAGTATTCGTATTTGTATCCGTGTCCGCTGTTACTTGATGTAGAAGAATGTCCTAATTTCCAGTTAAAACTACCCGCATCATTAAGCCCAACACCAACCGTATACAAAGTTGCCTGTTCTTTTATAGAATTCGCATTATTAACTGCATTATTGGCAACCATACAATTCCAGTTATCATTATTATTATGTCCTGGCAAACCATCTGTCATAAACACTACATACTTATTTTTTTCGTGCTTTGCACTTGATAACTGATTTCTAGCAGTCGCCAATGCAACTCCCATTGGTGTTCCACCGGAAGCATCCTTGTTATCAATTGTACGCTTTAAACTTGACACATCTTCATTGTTGTTTAATTGCTTAAATTTCGAATTCGTTATTGAAGTATTACCTCCCTCACTTCCACTATACCAGATTATTGCTATTTCACTCTCCGGTGATTTAGACTTTAAGGTATCTATAAAAGTGTTCGCTGCATTTTGTAATGCTACAAGCTTGCTAGTATTAGTATTAGCTATGCTATCATTCATAGAATCACTAGCATCCAATACCATTACTACACTCGCACCTTGTGCCTCCACATCTCCTTCGCGTCCAGTTGTTTCTGCATTCAGATTAATCTTATAAATTCTATTCTCATAATCAACAACTTTGGCTGTTTTGCTACTGGTAAGATTATTTTCGGCTTCTTCCTTCTCAGTGTAGTTAATGATCTGTTTGTTCTCAATTTCATTCGTACCATCTGCTTTATAAAGCTTAGCAGTTGCCTTATTATTTTCAACTGATACTTTTACTTTATAACTCTCTGTAGATTTAACATAGCCAGACGGTGCCTCTGTTTCTGTCAATGTATAAGTTCCGACTGAAAGATTTTCAAACTTCAAAAGACCATTTTCATCAGATGTTACATTATACGTTTTCGCTGAATCACCATCCAATGTAAGAGTAAATTTTGCTCCAGGTAATGACTGATTGCTTGTATTTACCTTTGTAATTTCGAGACTGGCTACATTGTTGCGTGTATTAGTAACCGTTACCTTCGCATCACTACCTAACTCAATTTTTCCTGATGCTTTATCAGTTGTATTAACATCCTCTGCCGCCTCAATACTGTACTCAGGATTTCCATAATCCGTTGGATTAAGATTGATCTCGTTAACCTCAAAGCTTGTTCCAGCTAAAATTTGTTCAAGAACTACTGTGTATCCTGCAGGAACTGAAGAAACAACACCATTAACTGCACTTCCACACACAGTCTTATTTTTTGCCTTCTTTAATGGTCCATTTTCACTTGTATAATAATTTCCTTCAGAATCTTGCAGATAATAATTTCCTGTATACTTCTGACCATTCAACTTTATCTCAAAATCAAATTTATCATTTACAGGAATATCCCCTTTAATCTTTTTGGTAATACACAGCTTACGACTATTTTTCTCACTACACTTGTTAGTAAAAATTACCCATGGTCTACTGCCAACTGTAGCTTCGTTAGAAATAACATTTCCATCCTGACTTGTTGTCACTTCATCATTGATGAAAACCTTATCATATTCGTTCTTTGATACACCAAGTTCTTTAATCCTATATTTCGTATTTGCCTTAAGTCCAGAAAAAGTTGCGTACTGACCAGGTTTCAATGTAAATACCTTATCCTCACTGAATTCAACTTTTCTACCATCGTCTAAAATACCATTAGGAGTTGATGGAACATAATTTTCTTTTTCATCCTTAACAAGTAACTGAAATTTAAACTTTACATCTGCATACTTCTCTTTATCTGTATTACTCAACTGTTTCTGAACCTTAACAGACCCATCCGGAACTGTTGGAAGATTGAACTTAAGCTTACAGTTGGAATCACCCTTACCTCTTTCGAGATAATAGAAATTAATTGTATGCACTGTGTAATCTTTGAAAATATCCTTTCTGCTAACAAAATCTCCTTCTTTTTCTGCTCCTGCCTCTTTAAATAAATTTTTTAAAGTATAATTGTTACTACCAACTTTAACTGTACCCTCAGCAAAATCAATAGAACCAGACACTGAATTATGAATACCACCAATATCCAACACCAAAACGCCATCGATGTAAACCCATACATCATCATCTCCAGAAAACTCAAATACCATATTATTACCATTAATTTTTCCGTCTTTTGGCTGAATGAATTTAGCTGACATTGTCATACCAAAATGGAAATCTGGAGATTTTTCTGAAATTTGAGGAATACCCCAGTATTTTTGATCACCTAATGTATTGAATGGAAAGAAACTTCCATGTTTCGAACCTTGTTGTAGGTCTATTGGATCTTTACTACTTCCTGGTACCTTATATACAGTAAACTCTTTTGTATTTTTATTAAACTGTGCAAAATTTTTAGTACTATCATATTCATAGTAACCATCTGCATCTTGTTTAAATAAGTAATTTGCATCAGAATAAAACTCCTTGCCCGTACCTTCCTTCGTTGAGAATAAATACGAACTACTCTCTTTTTTACCCTTATCTACTATCGGATATGAATCTTCTCCCAATCTCTTTTGCATAATGCCAAGAGAGAGATCAGATGGCCCTCTATACTTATTATAATCCTCGTTTCCTCCATCACTTCCATTACTAAACTTCAAAGAATGACCTTCATTTATTCCAGCAGTATCGTAATTAAACATATTGATAGTAATACCTCTTTTAGCACTATCAACAGTTTCCTCCACACCATAACTACTAGTTGTCTGTACAGAAGTGAAATCATCTGCCAACCATACAACTGAGAAAGTAGAAAAACTCTCTGTTTCAAAGTTTGCACTTTCAATCTCTCCATTGTCGGTTGTACTTACTTCAGCCTGTCCATCGTTGCTCATATTAACAACTTCTGTGACATTACCATTTGCATCCTCCACAAAATGTACCAGAGATACATTCATGTTTTCCTGTGCTGTATCTGTTTCAGCTACATCTTCTGGGATTTCTGCTTCTTTGTAGGCTATAGATACCCTGACACTTCCGTTCTGCGCTTCGATCTTAGTTCCATCGTCATTCAGAAAACTAATATCGTATGCAAGAAAACCTGCTACTGTATAACTCTCATTTTCTGCACCCTCGTGAAGCTGTTTCTCGATATCTGCATACTGGTCAGAACCTTTCTCGATCGGAGTCACAACAAACTGTGCACCTTCCGGAATAACGCCCTTCGCTGCTGTTGCAGTTACAACTACATTACCAACTTCCTGGGAATAAGAAACTTCTTCGCTTTCCAGAACATCCTCAGGCTCTTCTGCCTCATCACTGCTGTCAACAACCTGTGCCATATCACTTCTTATGTAAGCCTCGGTTCCTTCCCAGGAAACCTTGTACCAGGTTGCTCCGTCCTCTGCTGTTACGGTATCCAGAAGTGTGAACTGTGTTCCTGCGTTTACAGTTGCCAGAACCTCTGCCTCGATAGATGGGCTGACGCGAAGATTCGTATCGTCTCCCAGAACCTCGATCAGGCTTGTCTCACCATTCTCATCTGCTGCCGGAACCTCCTCCGGGCTCGCAATATCCTCTGCCGGTTCTTCCACCACATCCGGATCCTCTGCCGGCGCTTCGGTAGGTTCAGCATCCGGATTCTCTGCTGCCGGTGTCTCAGCTGCATCCTGCTCAGGCTCGTCCGAAATATCCATTCCGTCCGTAAGCTCCTCTGATGCGATAGACGCCTCGTCCTCATTACCGGAAACAGCTTCCGCCTCGACATCTGCTGTCTCAGGAGAATCCCACATAACGGCAAAAACAGCTGCGTTGCCAGTCTCAACCTGAAGTGTCTGGATCTGTTTGCCCTCGTTGACATTCAGAACCTTCAGATCCTCGTTGGCCTGTAAGGTGTTAACATCAGTATCACCGGTACTGCTGTTATAATGAAGCTTCTCAACGGTTACACTCGTGCTGGCTGCATCGGTAAGCTCCGGTGCTGCCGGTGTCTTGTACTCAAAAGTTACTCTGACTCTGCCGTTCGGCTCGACTCTGTTTCCGTCGCCATCAGCAAAATACACATCATACGCAAAAAAACCTCTCAGGCTGCTGCCCTTGTCTGTAGCTGCTGCTGAAAGCTTCTGAGAAACTGTATCATAAGATACGGATGAATTCTCGTTTACGCCGTCAGCCTTCAATGCTGTATTCTGCGGAAGAGCTCCGTCCTCCAGTGCCTCTGCTGTTACTTTAACAGAATCATTTTCATATGTAAGCGTCGATTGCTGCGCCTGTTCCGTTTCCTCCTGGTCAGCGCTGCTTACATCCGGTGTCGATTCTTCGGCCGCTGGTTCAGATGTAATTTCGCCATCTGTAAATATATCCTCCGTTCCATCTCCGAACGCCTCACTCGCGGAGATTGTATATGCACTTGGCATACAGGATACCATCAACGCCAAAGCCACCATAAATGCCAGGAGTTTTCTGATCTTATTATTCCTTAATTTTTTCATACCTTTCCCGCTTTCCTATGTGTGCATTAACGTGTACTGTATTTCTTATTACTTTACTTCTGTTTATATTCCTTTCTCTTAAAAAAGCTTCATGTTTTTAGCCGGTGAGTAAACAGGTTACACCTTTTCAATATTTTACCCTTATGTGATTGTAATATCAATATACCAGGCATTTTTGGTAAGGATATTGACATTATCAGATGCTATCGAAAATCAGTCTTCAACTCCTCCTTCTTAACTTACTCGTTTACTGGTTCTTTTCGCCTGATTTCTCCGATAAAATCTGACTATTCGTGATATTTATTATACAACACTACCAGTTGTTTTGTAAGGCCCGTTTTTTCAAAAAAAAGTGCCTCTGTCACTATTTTAACATGAATTTTTTCAGCTCATCCCGCTTCTTGACATTCAGCTTGCAAAAGATATCCGTAAGGTAATGCTTGACAGTATTAATGGAAATCCCCAGATGCTCTCCGATCTCCTTATTGGTCCATCCCCCACTTGCCAGCATGGCAATAGAAAACTCCATCGTCGACAGCTCCCCCGTAACCTTTCTCCGGTTTTCCGGATTATGAAGCGCCATCCAGCCCCTGCTGAAAGAAATCACACCCTCCGTGATCCGCTGATACGCCTCCGGATCCCGGTTCCGGATACAAGCCTCGATCAGCCCCCGCAAAAGCCCATGATGCTCAATAAAAGGCTCCAGAAACCCATCCATCTTCGCCAGCTCCCAGCTCCGGAGCATCTCCTCCTGCGCCTCCTGCTTATGCTTTCGGTTGATCGCACACACCGCCATCATACAATGGATATACGTCATACTGATCGGATACGGCCTCTCCGCCATAAACAAAGCAGCCTTACCCATCCCATAAGCACTCCATATCTCCCCGTTAAGATAAGTATGGTGAGCCATCACATACGTGGCAAAAAGCCTCAGCCCCTCAGGAAGCATCCTGCTGTACTCCCCAAAAGCAGGCATCCCATCCGTAGGCAGATGAAGCAAAACCGCCCCCACATACCCCGCCAGAAGACAGGACGCATAAACATCCGCAGGAACCTTTTTCTTCATAGCCAGCTTCAAACAGGACTGGATTCCCTCCATCCCCCGCTTAGCCGCCGCCACATTCCCCAGCGTCAGATTAGAATACCCATACAAAATACACGCCGAAAGCCGCAGCTCAATAACCCTGCTGGACAGATACCCCCTCGTGATCTCACAACACTCCTCAGCCCGCGCAATATTCCTCAAATCCACATCCACAAACCCCTCAACAACCTCCCGAGCCCTCCCAGGCTCAAAAGACGAATTCAAAAGCGGCAAAACCATATAATCACACAAACAACCCACTCCCCTTCCAAAACCCAGGCAGCCCCCAAAAAGACCACCCTCAAAACCAGACCAACAAACCTCCGAAGCCCTTCACCCAAGCCACATCAACACACATCCGAAGCCCATCACACAACCCTCATCAACACACATCCGAAGCTCTTCTCTCAAGTCACATCAGCGTACATCCGAAGCTCTTCTCTCAAGCCACATCAGCACACATCCGAAGCTCTTCTCTCAAGTCCCACAAAACAGTCACCAAAACTCCGGATATCAATCAACCAGTCAATCAGTCAACCTCAACCAATCAGGCCAACCATCTTTTTCCATAATTATAATCCAAAATACTCCAAAAATAAATTTAAATATTACACAAAAACACCACACCCTATCCAAAACAGCCTCTATCCCCAATCCCCTCACGACAAACCGCAAAAAAACTCACCCCACCCACATCCAGCGCAGCGCCGATGCCACACCCCGCTGGTAGACTGTCTGTCTGTCCGTTCGTCCCTCCCTCCATTCATCCCACAAAAAAAGAGCCCCCAGGCCCAAACACCCGGGAACTCTCCCAAAACCAAACAACATCATCTCCCCCTCCGCAGCTTCCTCAGCTCCCTCTCCAACCGATCCGCTCGCGCCTTCTCCCTCAACGTATTCACCCTCTCTTCACTCCGCCCCTGTTCAATCCCTTGAGTGATTCCCTGGCTGATTCCTTGGCTAATTCCCTGTTCAATCCCTTGGGCGATTCCTTGACTAATCCCCTGTTCAATCCCCTTATTAATCCACATCTGCTCAATCTCAAAACTCTTCATATACGCCACCGTAACCTTTCCATCCTCTTTAACAACCCTGACCATCTCCAGCAACTCCCTCAAAACATCATTTACCGCATTCACCTCCCTGGTATCCTCCAAAAAATGAAGCAGCGCCACCAGCTCCTCAGGCACACCCGCACCATCCCCCTTCGTATTCAAAAAAACCGTCCTCAGCCCATCATCATACTCCATCTCCGGAATCTCCTCACACATATTCCGGATCGTATACACCATCCTACCCCGATCAAACGGATCATACGAACAGACAAAAATAACAAAAACCCTCTTAAGCTTCCCGAAACCCTCACCCTTCTTCAAACACCGGCTATCAATGATCGCATGGTAAAACCGCACCCGCTTCGGCAGATCCTTCAGACTCACAACATCACCATTATTATCCGGCTCAATATCAAAAACAGAAGGATCCGCCAAAACATCCATCAGCTCCTCCTCAGCCAGAACATCAAGCCGCGCCCCGCGAAAACCCTCATCCCGGCCACCAAAAGCCCTCTGCGCAACAACCTGCAGCCTCCCGATCTCACGCCCCAGCACCACCTGCAGCAGCAACCTGCAAAACCTCTCACCAATACCAGGAAACGTCATCACCGCGTTAAACAAAAAATCATCCAGAAGATTCATATCCTCAAGCCGCTTCCTCTGCATAAGACTCCTCCTTTCACTATGATGGCAAAAGAAAAAACCTCACACAACCAACCGGCTCCTCCCCGCCATATTTATACAACCAACCATATGGGGATCAGATAGCCGAACGGCCCAGAATGTTCCCAGATATGTACCTTCAGTATAACCACCCCACCAGCAAAAGTCAACAAAAACCCTTCGACAAAAACCGCCAAAACCTCATTCCACTGCATCCACCACAACGCCGATGCCACACTCCCCCCACAACGCATCCACCACAGCGCCGATGCCCCTCCCCTCCCGGCACACCACAAGGAAACTCAGCCCCTGCAGCCATCCAGCGCAGCGCTGATGGCCCACCACCTCCCGGCAAACCACCACACCTCACACCCCCAAAAACAGAACGGACAGTCTGCCAGCGGGGCGGCTGCATGGTCGGGACCCGGTGCGTCGGAGTAAGCCGCTGGTCATACTTGGCGCCTGAGGCACCTGGCGGGAAGGTACTCTGCGGCCACAAGCCGCAGAGTAAGCCCCATCTGTCTGAGCCAGGTACGCATCAGCGTACATGGCGAGTTATGGGGCGCCCTGCACGACAGGCGCCTCAGACGCCTAGTATGACCCGGCGAAACGACCGCACCAGGCACGACCATGCAGCCGCCCCGCTGGCAGACTGTCCGTTCGTCCCTCCATTCATCCCTCCCTCCCCCACACAAAAAAAGAGCCCCCAGGTCCAAACACCCAGGGACTCTCCCAAAACTCAAATATCCAATTATCATCAATCGTTACCAGTCATTACCAGTTGTCACCAACCATCACCCAACGCGCAGCCGAAACTTCTGAATCTCCTTCTCACTGGAAACCCTCTCAATCTCAGCCCCAAGACTCCTGAGCTTCTCCTCAAAATTCTCATACCCACGCTGGATATAAACAATATCATCAACAACCGTAACACCCTCAGCAGCCAACCCCGCAATAACAAGCGCAGCCCCCGCACGAAGATCCGGCGCACTCACACGCGCCCCCGTAAGCTTCCTCACACCATCAATAATAGCAGAGTTCCCCTCCACCTTAATATTGGCACCCATCCGGGAAAGCTCATCCGCATACTTAAACCGATTCTCAAAAATACTCTCAGTAACAATACTCGTACCCTCAGCCAAAGCCAAAGTAACCGCGATCTGCGGCTGCATATCCGTAGGATAACCAGGATAAGGCAACGTCTTCACATGCGTACGATGAAGCACATGCGGCGCACGGACACGAACCGCATCATCAAACTCCTCAACCTCACACCCGATCTCCTCAAGCTTAGCAGTAGTAGCCTCAAGATGCTTAGGAATAACATTACGAACAGTAACATCACCACGAGTAGCCGCAGCAGCAAACATAAACGTACCAGCCTCGATCTGGTCCGGAATGATCGAATACTCCGTACGATGAAGCGTCTCAACACCACGGATACGGATCACATCCGTACCGGCACCCTTGATATTCGCCCCCATACTGTTCAGGAAATTCGCCACATCAACAACATGCGGCTCCCTCGCAGCATTCTCAATGATCGTACGGCCAGTCGCCATAGAAGCAGCCATCATAATATTAATAGTAGCACCAACAGAAACCACATCCAGGAAAATATGGCTACCATGCAGATTCTCCGCCTTGGCAACAATAGCACCATGACAGATATCAACATCCGCACCAAGAGCACGGAAACCCTTCAGATGCTGGTCGATCGGCCTGCTGCCGATATTACATCCACCCGGAAGCGGAACCTCCGCATGCTTATACTTACCAAGCAAAGCACCCAGAAGATAATAAGAAGCACGGATCTTCTTGATAAACTCATAATCCACGCTGAGATTGCCGATAGTAGAACCGTTGATCTTTACAGTAGACTTATCAATACGCTCAACCTGAGCCCCGATCTCGGAGATCGCCTCAAGCAGAACATTGATGTCCCTAACATCTGGCAGATTCTCGATCAATATAGTTTCATCAGTCATAATGGCTGCTGACAATATCGCAAGCGCCGCATTCTTCGCACCCGCAATATCCACTTCTCCAACCAGAGGATTGCCGCCTTTAATCACATACTGTTCCATAACACACCTCTATTATTTACTCCTCTATGAGCAGAAACTTTCTCTGAATTTACTGCAGGAACAAACGTTCCGCAATACCGTTTTTTAGGTCAGTTGTATATTATAACACATATTTCAGATTTGTAAACAATTTATGACGAAAACCTGTCACAACCCATGACCCGAAACACTCCAGCAAACCGTTTCCACAAGCCAACAGTTACGCCTTATCTCCCCTGTTCTTCAGTGCCTCAAGCACAACCTGGAGACTCCCCTCCAGATCCTTATCCTCTTCATCCACCACAATGTCCGCATATTTCTCATACAAAGGAACACGCTCATCATAAAGACTCGCCAGCGTCTGCCCCTCCTTGAGCACAACACCACGCCCCTTAAGATTACCAAGACGCCTGGAAAGAAGCTCCAGCGAGATCTTAAGATACACCACAACACCCTCAGACTTCAGATGCTGCATAGCCTCATCGCAGTAAACCACACTTCCACCGGTAGCGATCACCGTATTCTCCACCTGGATCGAAGCATTCACACGATTCTCGATCGCCTTGAAGCCCTCCGTACCCTCATCTGCAATAATCTTACTCAAAGTCCTCTTCTCCGCCTTCTGGATCAGAAGATCTGAGTCAATAAACTGGTACCCAAGTACCTTCGCAAGTACGACACCGATGCTGCTCTTCCCCGCACCAGGCATTCCTATCAGTGTAATATTATTCATACTGTATCCTTTCATTTTAGCATAACAGCTGCCAAACCTCAACAAACGTTACGGCTCCGCAGAACCTACCGTTTCTCTCTCCCTGCCTTCCCCGACGTCTTTAATTTCCCTGACATCCCTGGCTTTCCTGACATCTTCAACTTCCCTGACATCCCTGGCTTTCCCGACGTCTTCAACTTCCCTGACATCCCTGGCTTTCCTGACATCTTCAACTTCCCTGACATCCCTGGCTTCCCCGACGTCTTCAACTTCCCTGACATCCCTGGCTTTCCTGACGTCTTCAACTTCCCCGCCATCTCTGCCATCTCTGATTCCCTGTCTGCTTCCCTGTCTGATTTCTTATCCAACTTCTTCTGCTGCTTCTTCTTTACGCTGTAGCCGAAGGTTCCCACCTTCCGGCCACCCGCCAGATACTCCCCATGGGAATAAACCAGAAGACCCGCATCATTAAGACGAAACCTGTTGTTTTTATCCATATAAGCTTCATCCGCATGGACCGCAAGCACATCCGCAAGAAACATATCATGAGACCCCAGCTCCTTCACCTCACGCACCCTGCACTCGATTGAAACCGGAGCCTCCCCGATCATCGGTGCAGAAACAAACTGCGCTTTCTCTTTCGTAAGGTTCAGCTTCCGGAACTTGTCCACATCACGTCCCGAACGGACCCCGCAGAAATCCGTTGCAAACGCCAGCTTCTCCGTTGTCAGATTGATCACAAATTCACCCGTTTTCCGGATCATATCATAGGAATAACGGGAAGGTCGGACAGAAATATAAGCCATCGCCGGATTGGTACACACCGTACCCGTCCACGCAACCGTTATGATATTATCATGCCCCTCACCATCGGTAACACTCACCATTACAGCCGGCAGCGGATAGATCATGTTCCCCGGCTTCCATAACTGTTTCGCCATTTTCCGTCACCTCTTATGCATAATCGCTGTTCATCAGCTGAGCAGCCTCCATCATAGCCGGGATCAGCTGCTTCTTTCTGGAAACCACACCCGGCAGACTGAAAGTATCTCCATCCGGTTTCCGCTCAAAAGCGATCTCCGCCATCTGCTGGCTGCCCTCCCCGTAAAACAGAAGCTCTGTAGACTCCTCCAGGATATTCGTCAGCATAAAATAAACTCTCGTGATATCATGACGGCCACACTCACTCACCATAAACGGCATCAGCTTCTCCTTGATCTCCTTAAGCTCCTCGCTGTCCATGGAACTGATCTGACCCACACCAAAGGAAACATTACCCTCACCGATAAACTTCTTGTAATCCTGATAAAAAATCTCCTCCGGAGACTTATCCTTCAGATTACTTCCCGCAGAAAACATCTCTCGGGCAAACTCCTCGATCTTGATCCCCGCGATCAGCGCAAGAGCACTGGCAGCGATCTTATCCGTCTGCGTACAGGTCGGTGAACGGAACATCAATGTATCCGAAATAATAGCCGCACAGAGAAGCCCCGCGATCTTTTCCGGGATCTCCAGTCTCTGCTCTCCGTAGATCTCATAAAGGATCGTCCCCGTACATCCCACCGGCTCATTACGAAAAGCAACCGGCGTCATAGTCTGCAAGGTACCCAGCTTATGATGATCGATGATCTCAAGGATCTCCGCCTTCTCGATATTATCAACAGCCTGATCCACCTCATTATGATCCACAAGAACCACTTTCTTTTTATGCATATCCAGAAAATTACGTCTGGAGATCGTACCGATACACTTACCATGAGGATTGATCACCGGAAACGCCCTGTGACGGTTTTTGATCATAACATCCTGGATATCATCCGTAAAATCCTCGGTATTAAACGTAACCATGTTATCCCGCTTCATAACAAAGCTGACCGGAATACTCTGGTTGATCAGACGCGCAATATTAAACGTATCATACGGAGACCGGATGATCACGATATTCTTCTCATGAGCAAGCTTTATAACCTTCTCGGAAACCACGATATTCAGCCCCACGATGATACAGCTGACATTCTGGCTGATCGCCTGAAGATGATCCTCCTCACGGTCACCCATGATGATCATATCATCCTCCTCAACGTAGCCCTCCAGCATCTTCGGGTTGGCAGTACCGACAAGCACACGCCCCTTCACAAAATATCCGTGTCCGTTACCTTCCACCACTTCACCGCCAACAGTCTCGGCAATTCTCTGATACTGCGTCCTCGCATTGGAAAGAAGATAACTGTCTGTAGTATCCATATAGGTCTTTGCGATATCACCAATCGTCACAAGCCCCTCCAGACACCCATCCTTATCACGGATCGGAAGAGAAACGATCCCGTTCTCCTGCATCAGATCCCAGGTATTCTTCAGCGACATATTCTTATCCGCCTGCGGACTGGTCCGGATATCCATATCCTTGACCTGCGTACCGATATTTCCCAGATAAGCCGGCGGCTGTACGCCAAAACGGTTCAGCACATACCTGGTCTCCTCATTGATCTGCCCCGCTCTCTTCGGGATATATTTTTTATTCTGCGTAGTTCTGTTCTTAATATCCGCATAAGCAATAGCCGAACAGATGGAATCCGTATCCGGATTCTTATGTCCGATTACAAATATTCTCTCCGGTTTTTTCATACACATCCATCCTTTTTCATCCAAAATAATCATAATTTAATATTTGCAAACAAAGCACCCAGGGAAGTAGTAGCCTCTTCCCCCGACTCCGGAAGCTCAAAAGACTCCTCCTCAACCTCCTTAGCCATCAGATCCGATGCCTCTTTAATACTCAGGCTCAGCTTACCATCCTTGATCGCGATAACCTTCACCTTAACCTTATCCCCAACACTCAAAACCTCAGAAGGCTTCCGTATCCTCTTCTCACAGATCTGAGAAATATGCACCAGCCCAGAAACCCCGTTCCCAAGCTCCACAAAAGCACCATACGGCTGCAAACTCTCAACCGTACCCTCCGTCACAAAACCAACCTGGATATTGGAAATCTTATTCCGTTTCTCCACTTCAGCCCTCTCACGAAGAATCTCCCTCGCCGAAAGCACCAGCCTCTTCTTCGCCTTATCAACCTCGATCACCCGCACCTGGATCGGCTTATTCAGAAACACCTCAGTATCCTCAACAAACTCCAAAGCAAGCCTCGACGCCGGAATAAAACCACGGACACCCTCAACATAAGCAATGGCACCCCCGTTAACGATCCCCTTCACAACAACATCCAGCACCTCACCCGAATCCTGAAGCTCCTTCAGCCTGTCCCAGGCAAGCACATCCGCAGCATCCGCTCTGGAAAGAAGAATATTCCCCTGACCATCATCCCTGCGAAGAACCATCGCCTGAACCTCATCCCCCGGCTGAACAGCCTCTTTAATATTAAACCCCGGCACCCGGGAAAACTCCTCCACCGGAATAAAACCCTCAGCATAAAACTTAAGGTCAAGAACAACCCCCGACTCATCCACACTCACAACAGTCCCTGAGATAATATCACCCTCATCGATCCTCTTAAAAGAAGCCTCCAGCTCCCTCTCAAAATCCTTCATAGACTCCGCCATATCCAGACCTCCCATTCAAACAAAAAACAAACCACCGCCGCCCCCAAAACAGCCACAGCACTATAATCCTAATCATTATAGCATGCACACCCCACCCGCGCTATATTTTTTTCCACAAGCCCCAGACCTCACAGGCATCCAGCACGCGCCGATGCCACACATACATCACTCACCTCCAGCACACCTCACAGGCATCCAGCGCAGCGCCGATGCCACACATCCCCCCGTCAGACCACAAGGAAACTCAGCCCTTGCAGCCATCCAGCGCAGCGCTGATGGCCCACCACCTCCCGTCAGACCACTCAATCCCCACACATCCAAAAAAATCCCTCACTCAAAACACCCCCTCAGCAGAAAATACTCCCCTCAATACTACAAATATCCCTAACAAAGGATACAGTTTATACATCCAACATAAATTACCCACCCAATCACCACACAAACTTATCACTCCCACAACCAACGCACAGGACGGACTGCCGGAGGGACGGCTGCATGGTCGGGACCCGGTGCGTCGGAGTAAGCCGCTGGTCATACTTAGCGCCTGAGGCTTCTGACGGGAAGGTACTCTGCGGCCACAAGCCGCAGAGTAAGCCCCATCTGTCTGAGCCAGGTACGCATCAGCGTACATGGCGAGTTATGGGGCGCCCTGCACGGCAGAATACTCAGACGCTTAGTATGACCCGGCGAAACGACCGCACCAGGCACGACCATGCAGCCGCCCCTCCGGCAGTCCGTCCGTCCCTCCCCACCCATAAAAAAAAGAGCCCCAAAAAGGCCCAAAAACGAGGAGTGCCCCGGTAGTGGCTTACCGGGGCGATTATTATGAAAAAAATTGTATGTGTAATGATACAGATACACACCATTACAGCGTCTTTCGTAACGTTCTTTCGAACTATCCCTATACTACCAGACAAATATGAACAAACAATGAACATCCCGTAAACAATTAGCGCATTTGCACAATTTTTCCCAAAACACCCTCCCCCAATTTATAAAAACACCACATTCACAAGCAAAACCAAAACCCTAAACATTGTACATATTGTACATCTCAACCAAACAAACCAACAACAACCCCAACAAAAGAGCCACAACCCTCACCCTCTAACTCAAACTCCATCTAAAACATCATCAAAAACAACAGCCATCACAAACCATCACCGCCGTGAAAGCATCCCCTTAATAAACTCAACCGCCTTCTCAAAAATATTCTTCACATCAGACTTCGTAACACCCATATCCTTCAAAGTACTATAAGCATCACTCACATACCCCTTGATCTGATCATCACTCATCTCGATTCCACGGAACTTACTGATAATATTAACCAGCGAACTCTTATCATCCTCATTAAGACTCACCCCAAAATGATCCGCAGCCTCATCGATCCCCTGAGAAATCTCATCATCCGTGATCTGGTTAGAATCAAAAAGCCCCTTCACATAAACAATGATATCCCCAACCTTATCCGGATCAGAAGCAAGAGACCCAACCTCATTATCCTTCAGGATCTCCTCCGCCTGACTCATAACAGAACCGGAATCAGACGCCATAACCATCATCGGAGATGTACATGAAATAACACCCGCAATAACCAAAGCTGTAACCTTGTTCAATCTTCTCATAATATTCAACCTCCATACGGGCACCAGCCCTTATTAAAAATTGCCTTTTACTATTTTTAACTATCTTTTACTGCCTTTTTATTACCTCATCATTACCTTTTCGACGCCCCTCAGTATACCACACACCCCCACCCCTCTGTAAACCTCAATTTTCCCCATTCCCACCCACACCATTCAGACTTTATGTATATCGCCAAAAATATATTCACAATATTTTCATATTTTAAACAAACTTTCCTAACATCTCATCAGTAAAATAAAAAATGTAAATTTTTCATTACTTACTTATGTCTGACGCTTCAGACATAACCTCCTTTCTATAACAAATATATAGGTCCGGACAGGAAACCTCTCCAACATTCCCGTCCGGAAACGCAAAAAGAACCCGGAACAGCTGCCCGGGCTCTTTTTGCGTTTATCATATATTAATTTTTCTCATCATAAATACAGTTGGCAAGCATCGCAAACTGCTCCAGTGTCAGCGCCTCACCCCTGATATTCAGCGGAAGATCACACCTGTTGAACACATCCTCGATCTCCTCCTTACTCAGGGAAAAATCTCCGGAATTTCTGATCCCGTTCACAAGCGTCTTTCTCCTCTGGTTAAAAGATGCACGGATCAGACGGAACATAAGCCCCTCATCCTTCACATCCACCGGCGGCTTCTCATAACGCGTCAGCTTGATCACCGCACTTCCAACCTTCGGCCGCGGCATAAAACAGTTCGGCGGTACATTCGCAACGATCTCCGGCTTCGCATAATACTGCACAGCCAGGGAAAGCGCACCGTAATCCTTGGTACCGGGACCAACCTGCATACGGTCTGCAACCTCCTTCTGCACCATGACAGTGATCGAATCCACAGGAACATTCTTCTCAAAAAGCCCCATGATGATCGGAGTCGTAATGTAATACGGCAGATTCGCAACCACCTTCACAGGCTTACCGCCGTTTTTCTCATCTGCGATCTTTTTGATATCCGTTTTCAGGATATCGTTATTGATCACGGAAACATTATCCCAGTCCTTCAACGTATCCTTAAGGATCGGGATCAGCGAACTGTCGATCTCCACAGCAGCCACCTCTCTGGCAGCCTCCGCAAGATACTGGGTCATAGTTCCGATACCCGGACCGATCTCCAGTATAAAATCATCCTTCGTGATACCCGAAGACTCAATGATCTTTTCCAGAACATGCTCGTCGATCAGAAAATTCTGACCAAACCTTTTCTGGAAAACAAAATGATACTTTTGAAGGACTTCAATGGTATATTTCGGGTTACCAAGATAAGGTCTGGCCATATTTTTTACCTCTGCTTTTTCTTATTTTCAGCTGAAATCCTTTTCAAAAAGTACCGTGTAGCCATCACGGTCCACACGCTTCTTGGAATGCTTGAACAATCCGCTCTGAGCTCTCTCCATAGCCTTATCCAGCATGGTCTTCACAGTACCGATGCACATCGGCTGATCCTCCTTCTGGTTGATCCCGATCAGATTATACAGAGCAAGCATGCCCATCTGGTCGATACGGAATCCATTCTCCATGGTATAGACCTTGGCGAAATTAACAAGTTCATCGTTTGTAAATACAGGAATGTTGATCATGGATGTAAACTTCTTCGCAAGCTTCGGATATCTTGCGATCAGCTTACGCATACCGATCTTTTCATCCTCCAGGATCACGATCATTCCCTTTGTGTTTCCGGTCATAGCTTCCTCAAGCTCATCTGCTGTTTCCTGGGAAAGCTGGTTTGCATCTTCGATAACAAGGAAACCGCCGGCAAGCTTGGATACGATCTCCGGAATATCCTTTCCGTTGAGATCATCCGCAAATATATAGGCAACCTTGGAAGCCTCGATATTCAGCTCTTTACAGATTGCCGGGATCAGACTTGAGATCAGTCTCGTCTTACCTGTTTCTCTGCCGCCCATAACGATCACATTTCCGGTCTGGGAAGTCTTGTCTGCTGCGCCCATCTGTACATCGCAGAGTACATCAAGCAGCTGTTCCTTCATTCCGGGAACTGTAACAAAATAGGTGAAAAGCTGTTTCTCTTCATCTGTGAGCTCTTTCTTTCTGGAAACGATCTTTGTAGGATCCTTTTCCGGATGGATCGTAGCGATAAATTTCTCAAGCTGCTCTTCCTCGCTGAGCTCCTCTTCCTCATCGTCCTCTTCCATGGCTTCATCAGAATCATCACCGATGAGACTGCTGATAAAATCATCCTCATCCTGGAAGTCGAAGGCGTCATCACTGTATTCTTCTTCCTCATCAAGAAGATTTTCCTCTTCCGCTGAAGCCACCGGTTCCTCATGATGAAGCTTCGTTGAAGGCTCTGCTGCCGCCTTCTGCACCGGCTCCTCATCTTCATCAAATACGATATCCGGAAGTCTGGTATCGGAAGTCTCCGTTACCTCTTCCTCCTGCTGAGCGGAGATCTGCGCCATGATATCCTCGATATCTGCCGCATCCGGCTCCTCCGGAACAAATTCATCAGCCGCAATATCCAGATCCTCAATACCTTCCGGCTCTTCCGTTACGTCGGACTGCTGGACATCCGGAGATTTCTCTTCCTCCGGGATATCGATTCCCTGCTGTGTAGCTGCTGCCAGAATAGTATCCTCCAGGTTGAAGTCCTTATCTTTATCCTTCTCGGACCTGTCACCTACAGATGCCGCAATATCCTCGATATTTCCGAAAATTCCGGACGCGTCCGGGATCTCTGCGGAACTGCTTGCATTCTCCGGGTCCACATTGATCATGGACTTCGGGATCTTCAGCTCCGGCATACGGATCGTTGCGGAAAAATCAGGCTTGCCTTCCTCATTGAGCGGAACCCCTGCAGGCTTCTCCTCACTTTCCTCATTTCCTGCAGCCTTCTCCTTCATGATCTCTGCAACACTCTGGGACAAAGACATCTCTGTAGCTTTCTCAGCCTCAGCTTCTTCCGCTTCCTGATAAGTCTCTTCTTCCTCTTTATCCTGCTGTTCCTGAGCCTGCAGCTTCATACTTCCGGATGACAGGTTCTCAACACCGGATGCCAGCGGGATCTCATCCGCTTCCTGTCCGGAAAACTCTTCCTGCTCTTCAGAAGGCTCATCCGAAGCTTCCTCACTTCCTTCTGCTGCTTCGATCTCCTCAGAATCTGTAAACTCCTCCGACGGTTCTGCTGCCGCAGCAGTCTCAGCCTCCGGCGCTTCCGCCTGTTCCGTCACATCCTCAGAGTCTGTGGAAACCTCATCCTGCTCTTCATCCTGCGCAGCTTCTTTTTCCTCCATATCCTCTTCCGCAGATTTCTTATGTCCGCCAAAGATATCACGGAATCCCTTGGAAAGCTTCTCCTGGAATGTCTCCGCACTGTTCAGATCCCGCTCATCATCTACCTGGATAGTATCTGTGACCGGTTTTGCCTCCTCATACTCGCCGGATGCTTCCTTGCTCTCCCTGATCTCCTGCGCCTTTTCCGGCGGGATCAGCTTCGGGATAAAACGCTGTTCGTATTTCTCTTTCTCTTCGCCAGTGAGAACACCCATCCGCTGTTTCAGGTCAAGGGCCTTCATCACATAAGTTCCGTCATTGAACCAAAGGATCATCTCATTGCAGAGATCCAGGCACTTCTGCTTGTCTCCTGCCTTGTAATAGAGCTTGGCCAGCTCATAGGACCAGCGCTCCGTAAATTCCTTCTCCTTATATTCCTCAAGAATACGGATCTGTTCATTCAGAGATGCATTCTTCGCTCTGGCGATCTTATATTTCAGTATATACTGGCTGTTATCATTACCTGCCACTTCTCTGTATTCATCAAAGAATTCTGTGGCTTCACTGATCTGTCCCATTTTCAGGGAAACCTCGATCAGACGGTAAAGTATGTTCTTGCCGATCGGCGCTCTGTGGTAGGCAAGAAGAAAAATTTCCTTGCTCTCTTCATAGCGCTTGTTGGCCGCGTAGATCTCGCCCACTACACAAAGGGTACGGACGTTTTTCACACGACGCCAGTCAATGCTGTCCACAATCTGCATGGCGCCTTTGTAATCCTGGGTCTCGACCAGCTTATTGATCTGTCCCAGCTTAACGCGAAACTCCTCTTTATCCAAAATATTCACCAACTTTCCATAATCAGAATCAGTTTACCATATGCATACGGGCTTGTCAAAACCCTTTAGGCATATAAACATGCCCCTTTACCACCTGAAAAACCCTGTTGATCTTGAACTGATGGCTGACAAAATCATCCAGTCCTGTACAGGTGATCAGAGTCTGTATATCGTGGATACTTTCCAGCAGATATGTCTGCCTGCTGCTATCCAGCTCCGAAAGAACATCATCCAGCAGAAGCACCGGTGTATCCCGGATTTTTTTCTTCACCAGATAGATCTCCGAAAGCTTCAGGGAAAGGGCCGCAGTCCTCTGCTGCCCCTGGGAACCATACCTCCGGATGTCGATCCCGTTGACCTTTACGCAGAAATCATCTCTGTGCGGTCCCACGGAGGTCAGCTTCATCCGAAGATCCCGCTCCCGGTTCCTGGAAAGCTTATCCTCAAACTCCGTCGCCGTCACACTTGGCTCGTACAGGATCTCCAGCTCCTCGATCCCGCCGGTAAGGCCTTTATGAAGCCCCCTTGCGATCTCGTTAAGCTCCTCCACAAAGGCTTCCCGCTTCCCGATGATCTTCTTTCCGTAATCAACCATCTGCATATCCCAGACATCCAGGGTACCTTTCAGCCCGGGGTTCATATAACAGTCTTTGAGAAGACGGTTTCTCTGGTTCACGATGTGATTGTAGCCGGCCAGCTCCGTGATATAAACACCATCCAGCTGACAAAGCTCCGAATCCAGAAAACGTCTTCTCTCTCCCGGTCCATTCTTGATAATATTAAGATCCTCCGGAGAAAAAAACACCAGATTCACCACCCCCAGCAGCTCCCTTGCCTTGCGGATCGGCAGCCCGTTGATGGCAACTCCCTTTGCTTTGTTTTTCCGGAGGTGCATGTCTATTTTGTATGAAAGATCGCCCTTCTTCACCATCATTCGGATATGGGATTCCTCATTCTCAAAGCGGATCATCTCCCGGTCCTTGCTTCCCTTGTGGGATTTGCTGGTACCTGCCAGATAAACCGCCTCCAGGATATTGGTCTTTCCCTGGGCATTGTCGCCGTAGAGAATATTGGTGCCCTGATCAAAATTCATCTCCAGCGACTCATAATTCCTGAAATTATTCAGTCTGATGGATTCAATGTACATTCCTTCACCCGATCACATAAATATCTTTTCCATCGTAGGAAATGGTATCTCCAGGATGGATCTTGCGGCCACGGCGGTTCTCCACCTCACCGTTCACCAGTACCAGACCATCATTGATGGCATATTTCGCCTCAACGCCGTCCTCCACAACACCGGCCAGCTTCAGCGCCTGGCCAAGCTTGATAAATTCGTCTTTAATTCTGATCTCCAATTTTTTCTCCTCTTATCTCCGGGGTATTTTCTCCGTCAGATTGGTCTTTTCTGATCTTCTGGCGGTATTTAAAATCCCCCAAAATACAAATTTCACCGGAAGGTGGTAATTTAACTACCCCCTTCCAGCAGTTTACGCATGAAACAATTCTCAGAACACGATCGCATTCCCATGCACAATCGTTCAAAAACGGTCACGCATTTTTGGTGTATCCGTTTATATCAATCCTGATATCTGCCGTCAGGCTGTACGTGCTCTACGGACACTTACATATCCTGACTGCCGAGCTCAATTCTGTTCACAGCTTCAAGCATGTGCGTCTCACACGTACACTCACATTCCCGAAGCTGCTGCGTACATCTCTTGTCCCTTATTCCTTATATTTCCCAGGTTTTATCTGGCCTGATTCTGGTTGATGTTTACAGGAAGGATCAGGTAAGTATAGTTCTCCTCATCGTCACGGATAAAGCATGGTGCCTTCGGATTTACAAGATAGATCGTCACGGTTTCATCATCAATAACACGAAGCGCATCGATCAGGAATTTCGGGTTGAAGCCGATCATGATATCCTTACCCTCTTTTTCAATATCGATCTCTTCATTCATGGAACCCATTGCAGAATCAATGCGCAGCTCCATATCATCGTCTGTGATGTTGATGATGATCGGTTTTTTATCAACCTCACGTACCAGAAGTGTGGCACGGTCGATACAATCCAGGAACTCTTTTTTGTTGATCTTCAGTTTTGTCTCATAATCACTGGAAAGCATCTGGTCAATTCTGAAATATTCTCCCTCGATCAGTCTGGAAACTACCATAGTCTGATCAAATTCAAATAAAATATGGTTTTTTGTAAAGTAAATGCTGACCTGATCATCCACTTCTCCGGAAAGGATCTTGCTGACCTCGCTTAAAGTTTTGCCCGGAACTACCACCTT
>NZ_JBCLNI010000023.1:0-54382 GCF_039062885.1 Blautia sp. 2227st1_G12_2227SCRN_220401
TTGGGTATGAGGGCGATTGATACTGTTAAGCAGTCGGACGCTAAAGAATGGGCTATCAGAATGAGCGAAAAAGGATATGCCTATAAAACGATTGATAACTATAAGCGTTCCTTGAAAGCTTCATTTTACATGGCGATACAAGACGACTGTATCAGAAAGAACCCATTTGAATTTAAGCTAAGTGATGTTCTGGAAGATGATACAGAGCAGAAAGTTATCCTTACACCAGAGCAGGAAGAACGCCTGCTTGCCTTTATGGAAAAGGACAAGATTTATAGTAAGTATTATGATGAGGTTGTGCTTCTGCTGGAAACGGGACTTCGTATTTCTGAATTTTGCGGACTGACGACGCATATTGATATGCAGAACAGAATACTCAATATAGACCACCAGTTATTGAAAGACAGCGAAATGGGCTACTATATTGAAACACCAAAGACCAAAAACGGAAAACGGGAACTTCCATTGACAGAACGGGCTTATCAAGCAATCCAAAGAATACTAAAGAACAGAGGAAAAGCACAACCGCTGATTGTAGGTGGTTACAGCAATTTCCTATTCTTAAACCGTGAGGGCTTGCCTAAAGTTGCAGGAAACTATGAGGGCATGGTGCGAGGATTGATTAAGAAGTATAACAAATATCACACGGACAAGTTACCGAACATCACACCACATTCATTCAGACATACTTATTGTACGAATATGGCAAACAGAGGAATGAACCCTAACACTCTGCAATATCTCATGGGACACGCTAACATAACCATGACACTTGGTTATTACGCACACGGGACATTTCAATCTGCAAAAGCGGAGCTGGAAAGGCTGGCTTGTTAATATCGGAGCTTATATTTACTACTCATTTACTACTTTTGGTTGCATTTTCATGCTGGTAAATGCCAGCTTATGCAAGGTATCTTCCAAAAAGAAAATACCGATAAAGTCCTAAAATACGGGATATATCGGCATTTACCAACTTATGAAAAGATAATCAGAAATTTAGTAAGTTTTTGCATCAAAAATGCTGTATCCAGCTTTATTAAAAAAGAAAATATGTTCGGCATTTTATTGTGATATTCTTAATACTATGCTATACTATATGTATGAAGGAGAATCTTATACATTACCGCACTTGTGTGTGCAATATTAATTACCATATGGTATGGTCAGTGAAATACTGGCGGAAGATATTGAATGCGGAGATTGAAGCATATCTTCAGGAGCTGGTGCAGGAGATCGCAGCGGATAAAGGTTTTACCGTCCATTTGTTTGAATGCGGGGAAGGAGACCATGTGCACTGTTTTGTGTCTGCTCCTCCCAAATTATCCATAACTGCGATCGTGAAATATCTGAAAGGGATCACCGGCAGGAAATTATTCGAACGTTTTCCGGAAATAAGAGAACAGCTTTGGAAAGGAGAGCTGTGGAACCATTCCTATTATGTGGAAACGGTCGGGTCTGTGTCGGAAGAAAACATCCGCAGATATATTGAGCATCAGAGTAAAGTTTATTGAGATCATAGAGGTGGGAAATGCTGCTGTCAAAGAAAACATCCATAAAGGTCAGTCAGGAATATGCAAACGTCATCGGACATATGTGTTATGCGGCATCCAAGCTCTGGAATGTCTGTAATTACGAACGTCAGCATTACAAAGAAATGGGAATGGAGAAATACCCGGACTGGTATTATCAGAAAAAATCCCATAGAGAGGATCTGTGGTATAAACAGCTTCCATCTCAGACAGCCCAGGAAGTCTGCAAGCTGCTGGATAAAGCATGGAAATCTTTTTACGCCTTGAAAAGATCCGGAGGGATTGAGAATCCCAGACCACCGCGGTTTAAACAGGAAAGTATCCCCATTACCTATATGCAGATGGGAATTGTACATGAATGGGACACAGAAAAAGTCCGTCTGTCCCTTCCAAAAGCATTAAAAAGATATATGGAAGAAACGTATCAGATCCATGAGAACTTTCTTTATCTTGAAAATAAGATTTTCAGGGGCATGGATCAGATCAAACAGTTGCGGATCTACCCACCGGAAAAAGGTGAATGTAAAGTTATTGTTGTTTATGAGATTTCAGAGAGGGAAGAACTTTCGCAGAATGGACACTATCTGTCAGTTGATCTGGGACTTCATAATCTTATGACATGCTATGATTCCGGGAATGGGAATACATTTATCCTGGGCAGAAGATATCTTGCATTGGAAAGATATTTTCATAAAGAGATTGCAAGGGTGCAGGCACAATGGTATGGACAGCAGTCTGTGAAGGAAATAAAACATCCAGTCACATCAAAACATATTCGCAGATTATATCAGAAAAAGCAGAACTCGGTAACGGATTATCTGCACAAGATCACAAGATACTTTGCAAAATACTGCCGTGAACAGGGAATTACCTGTGTTGTGGCAGGGGATATCCGGAATATCCGGAAAGGAAAAGACCTGGGACACAGAACAAACCAGAAGTTCCACAATCTGCCGTATAACAGGCTCTATAGCATGATGGAATATAAGCTTAAGATGTACGGGATCCGTTTTGTAAGACAGGAAGAAAGCTATACCAGCCAGTGCAGTCCGCTGTCACCAGAGGTGGAAAAAAGATATGCACAGCCATGCAACCGAAAACAAAGGGGACTGTACAGGGACAGAAACCGGAAGTATAACGCAGATGCTGTAGGTGCATATAACATCCTGAGAAAATATCTCTCCGTATCCGGAGAGAAAAAGGAACTGTCCGTAACCGGACTAAAAACGCCAGAAATAATAAAAGTAGCTGTATAGCTCTAAAGAGCAAACAGTAGTGGTGTCATGGACGCACCCTGAAAAGGCGGTATCCCGCCTTAATTCAGATGCTCTGGTAACTCAGTTGCCGAGTAGTTCACATAGAAAATAAATCATTATAAAAAGATCCTGTTCATACTATGATATATGCGATGATTATGGAGATAACAATTATGACTGCCAGTATGGAAAGCCAGAAATAATCTATAATTCTTTGATTGCAAGGTATTTTGTTGTATTGCGTGTCTTGGTCAGGTTCACCTCCTCTCTATTTCGTCGAGTTTTTTAAGAAATCAATCTCCATTTGTTGCTGCTGTGTTTGAGCTTTTAGTAGTCGGTTTTCAGCTTTCAACTTCTCAATATCTGATAATTGAGAAATCGCTTTGTTCTTACCTCGTCGATCATATAATCCTTCGATTCCTTTATCTTTATATTTTCTAACCCATGCATAAACTTGTCCGTAGGAGCAACCATATTTATTCGCTGTAGAAGAATAATTACATCCCGTGTTCAAGGCTTTGCGGTATTTTTTTGGATTTCAATGTGTCAAACTCCCGTGTTTATGAAAGTTGTGTTTTTCTTGGCAATATGTTACAATTACTCTATATAAATTTATAACTTTTCTGGACAGAAAGTAAAAGGGGAACGTCATGAAGTGTATTAAAACAACGGACGCGGTAGGACATGTACTGTGCCATGATATTACCAGAATTGTGAAGGATGTGGTAAAAGATACAGCCTTTCGTAAAGGACATATTGTACAGGAAGAAGATATTCCGGTTTTGCTATCTCTGGGAAAAGACCATCTTTATGTGTGGGAGAAGGATGAAAATACTTTGCATGAAAATGAAGCAGCGCAGATTCTGTGTGATGTGTGCATCAATGAGAATATGCATCCAACGGATGTAAAAGAAGGAAAAATTGAGTTGATTGCAGATTGTGACGGAGTATTTCAGGTGGATGTGCCGAGGCTGGATGCTATTAATGAGATCGATGAGATTATGATTGCCACCCGTCATACAAATTTCCCGGTAAAAAAAGGTGACCGTCTTTTAGGAACCCGTGTGATTCCGCTGGTGATTGCAAAAGAAAAAATGGATTTGGTGAAGAAAACAGCAGGAGAAAAACCGCTGGTATCGCTGGCACCTTATAAGAAACGGAAGGTAGGAATTGTAACCACCGGAAATGAAGTATTTTATGGAAGAATTAAGGATACTTTCACACCGGTAATCATCGAAAAAATGAAATCTTACGGTGCTGAAATTCACGGACATATTCTGTGCAATGATGATATGGAAAAAATCACTGCCGCTATTATGAAATTAAAAGAAGAAGGGGCAGATCTGATTGTCTGTACCGGTGGTATGAGCGTGGATCCAGATGATAAGACACCGGGCGCGATCAAAAATACAGGAGCGAGAATCGTATCTTATGGTGCTCCGGTACTTCCGGGAGCGATGTTCCTGTTATCCTATCTGGAAGATGGCACACCGATAATGGGACTGCCGGGATGTGTGATGTATGCAAAAGCCACCGTATTTGATCTTGTTCTGCCACGTATTATCGCAGGTATAGAAGTGACAAAAAAAGATCTGGCACATATGGGAAATGGCGGATTCTGTCTTGGTTGCAAAGAATGTCATTATCCGAACTGCAGCTTTGGAAAGGGCGTATAAGAGCAGGACAGGAGGAATAAGCATGGAAAAGCTTACGGTAGAGTAGGCACTGGAAGCACTGCTGGAACATACAAAAGTAATAGAGGAAACGGAAACTGTACCACTTTTGCAGGCATGTGGAAGAGTGTTGGCAAAGGATATGATTGCAGGATTTGATAACCCGCCGTTTGACAGATCAACTGTGGATGGTTATGCCTGCAAAGCGGAGGATATAACGGATGCATCAGAAAGTCATCCGGTACAGTTGACGGTATTGGAAGAGATTGATGCGGGGCAGTATTCCAGAGTCACAGTGGAAAAGGGGCAGGCGGTTCGGATTATGACAGGCGCAGCTATTCCGAAAGGCTGTGACTGCTGTGTCCGTCAGGAGGATACAGATTATGGAGAAGAGACTGTCAGAATCTTCCGTCCGACCGGACAGTGGCAGAATTACTGTTATCAGGGAGAGAATTTTAAAAATGGAACGGTTCTTTTGAAAAAGGGTGACAAAATCGGATTTATTGAAGCAGGTATACTGGCCAGTATGGGAGTCATAAAAGTGAAGGTTTATCGTCGGGTAAGAGCAGCTGTTCTGACTACCGGAGATGAAGTAATGGCACCCGGAAAAAGATTGATTCCGGGGAAGATTTATGATTGTAATCAGGGACTTCTGGCGGCTCGCATGAAAGAATTTGGTGCAGAACTGGTGGAAGTGGCAGCCATAGAGGATCGCCCGCAGGCGGTGACAGCAGCAGGCGAAGTCATGGCTCTGGACTGGGGAATTACATTGCAGTGTGATACCACAGGAAAAGAAGACGCCAGCAGTGTAGGAGTGCGAAGTCACTTTATACATCCGGTACTACCGGAAGCAGATGGCACAACGAAAAACGTATTTCCATGTAAAGTGGAAAGAGTGATTGAGGACGTGTTTTCGTATATCTTGATCGTATCTACGAAAGAAGAAGCCAGGATTCGCGTAGATGTGACGAAAGAACAATGGCAGCAGTACCAAAAGCATATTTCTGGAAATAAGATATGGATTGGGATAGATGAAAAAGATGTGATGTTATTAAAATAAATGAAAGAATCACCGTATCAAGGTTGAGGTAATCTATGATACGGTGATTCTTTCGTGAAAAATGCGAAAAAGCTTTCAATATCCAGTTCTGGTGGTTTAATATGCGGTTGTCAAACATTATTTCGTAAATACTTTCATTCGATCCCTTCTGGCTGCACAGATCAGGGTCAGGTGATATTTTTTTGCAAGATCAATTGCTTCAGAAGTAGGAGAAGCCTTGCTGGAGAGAATTGGAATCCCTGCATGGATGACCTTTAAAGTCATATCAGTAGGTATTCTGCCGCTGGAATATACCATACATTGATGCAGGTCAATATTGTGCCGCAGAGCGTAGCCGATCACTTTATCCAAAGCATTGTGCCGTCCGATATCTTCGCAGGAAAACAGAATGTGATCTTTTTGAGCGAGAATGCAGCTATGTGTGGCAAAGGTAATGCCATGGAGAGGAGAACCATCCGCAAAGGCATCCGCCATATGAAAGATCCATTCTGGTTTCCAGAAAATCGGTGTAAGTGACTGCGGCTCTTTGGATGTAACAAAGTAATCATTTAAAATATGATTGCCGGTACAGCAGGTAGGAGTTACTTCTACAAAGGCATCCGATGAGGATTGTGTGCTGTGTGCCGAATTTTTTAAATAGACTTTTGCACGTTTTCCATATTCACAGATATAGATATGATCTACATCTTCGGAAGACGTGATGATTTGTTCTGTCAGCAATCTTCCAAGAACCAGTTCAGTCAGATGCTGGGGCAGGCAAACAAGTTTCATAGTCAGATGATCATTTATATAGACATCCATCATATGTTCGTTCAATACTTCTTCTTGTTCCGTACGGGATTCTCCATTTCTTCCGATATATTGATATGTTTTTGTCTCTAGCAGAGACAGATTTTGTTATTGTTCGTTAATATACATAATTTCTCCAATTGAAAAAACAATTCTTTTATCATGTTTACTATGTGTTATACTAGATCTAGTATAATAGACATCTCTTTATTTCGAAAGAGTGAATTGAGGGATGAAGGAGGAAATAAAATGGGAAAGATTATGGCGGTAAATATCAGTGAGAAGAAAGGTACACAGAAAAAGAATGTACATAGTGCCAGACTGATGGAAGAATTTGGAATCGAGAAGGACGCCCATGCCGGCAAGTGGCATCGCCAGGTGAGTCTTCTTTCTTATGAAAAAATAGAAGAATTCAAGGCAAAGGGAGCACCGATCGAAGACGGAGCATTTGGAGAAAACCTGATTGTAAGTGGATACGATCTGAAGGCATTGCCGGTTGGCACCAGACTTCGCAGCGGAGAGGTATTATTAGAAGTGACACAGATCGGGAAAAAATGTCATAGTGGATGTGAGATTTATAAAATTATGGGTGACTGTATTATGCCAAGAGAAGGTATCTTTACCAGAGTACTTCATGGTGGCGTATTGACAGAAGGCGATGAAATTGTGATAGAGAAGGCAGCAGGTGAGGCAGATGGAGGCGCTTACTGGTGTGAATGTGGCACTTTTGACAATTTATGACATGTGTAAGGCAATTGACAAGTCCATGGAGCTGACGGACATTCATCTGGTAGAAAAAAGCGGAGGAAAAAGCGGGTTATATCGAAACCCGAAAGAATAGTATGAAGGATAGATTTGGAAGAGAGATTGACTATCTGCGGATATCCATTACAGATCGATGTAATCTCAGGTGCGTCTATTGTATGCCGGAAAATGGAGTTGTGCAGATCCCGCATGAAGAAATTCTGACTTATGATGAGATTACCAGAATCAGCAGATGTATGACTGGTTTAGGTATACGTAAGATCAAACTGACCGGAGGAGAACCGTTAATTAGAAAGAATTGTGCCACACTGGTTCGAATGTTAAAAGAACTTCCTGGCATCGAAAAAGTGACATTAACGACCAATGGTGTATTGCTCGAAGAACAGATAGCAGATCTGGCAGAAGCGGGGCTTGATGATATAAATATCAGTCTGGATACTTTAAATGCAGCAGAGTTTGCAAAGGTAACCAGGAGAGAAAGTCTGGATCGGGTGCTGGAGGGAATCCAGGCGGCATTACAGTATCCGCAGATTGGATTGAAGATTAATTGTGTGCCGGTAGTGGAAGAGCAGGAAAATCTGGTATCGATAGCGAGACTTGCAAAGCAATATCCGATTCATGTTCGTTTCATTGAAATGATGCCGATTGGATATGGAAAGGATTTTCAGTTTCGGGGAGAAAGTGAAATATGCGAAATATTAGAGAAAGCATATGGAAGAATGACTCCAATAAAAGAACGATATGGGAATGGACCGTGTCATTATTATAAAATAGAAGAATTTCAGGGTAAAATAGGATTTATCAGTGCGATGACGCATAAGTTTTGCGACCAGTGTAATCGTGTGCGTATGACAGCAGAAGGATTTTTAAAAGCCTGTCTGCAATATCAGACTGGAACGGATTTGAAGAATTTGATGCGTTCAGGATGCACAGATGATGAACTGACAGAGGCAATACAGAAAGTAATATGGGAAAAACCGGTCAGTCATCATTTTACATCGGAAGAGATTGAGACAGATGAATGTAAATTAATGTCCCAGATAGGAGGATAAGGAATTATGAAAGCTGCGATTATCACATCCAGTGATTCCGGATATGCAGGAGAGAGAGAAGATAAAAGTGGTTCGGTAATCCAGGAAATTTTGGAAGCGAACGATTACGAAGTGGTGCATACCATTCTTTTGCCGGATGACAGAAAGATGCTGGCAGATGAGATGGCTCGTATAGCAGATGAGGGAATAGCAGAGCTGATTGTAACTACGGGTGGAACCGGATTTTCGCCGAGAGACTGTATGCCGGAGGCAACAAAGGATATTATAGAACGTGAAGTGCCGGGGATTCCGGAAGCAATGAGAGCATATAGTATGACGATTACACCAAGAGCTATGCTCAGTCGTGCAGCAGCAGGTATTCGAAAAGGAACACTGATCGTGAATCTGCCGGGAAGCCCGAAAGCAGTCAGAGAAAGTCTGGAATATATTATTCCAGCGCTGGAACATGGATTACAGATCCTGACCGGGGAGGCAACGAACTGTGCCAGAAAATAATCGGAAAATGCAGACTGATATATCTGAATTAGAAAACGGTCAGTTGGCAGAACAGCAATTGCCATCAGATTTTACGCTGGTAGTCCTGGCAGGTGGTGCCAGCAGCCATATGGGAAGGGAGAAGTCAGATCTGCTTTTAGATGGACAGACATTTTTGGAGATACAGATCGGAAAAGGATGTCAGTTGGGAGCAAAACAGATCTTAATTTCTGGATATCGTGGAACACAGTGTGGGGAAGAGATTGTGCCGGATCGAATTTCCGGTCAGGGTCCACTTGGCGGTCTGGAGAGCTGTTTTCGAAGGGCAAAGACAGGAAAATGCCTGGTGCTGGGGGTAGATACGCCGCTGGTACCTGTGGAAGAACTTCAAAATCTGTTGAAGTTCGCAATGGAAAAAGCCGACCAACCGGTGACTATGCTGTGTCATAATGGAAAAGAAGAATCGCTGATAGCGGTATATGATGCCAGACTTTATAAAGAGATCACAGATTTTCTGGCATCAGATGCATCCGACTATCTCAACGGAGCAATCATTCCGGTGGATGGAGGGTATCTCGTAAAATAGCATAATACAGAAGGCGTATAGGATTATGAAAGGCTTTCGATTAGGTTTTAAATGATTTTTCGGATAATAGCACTTCCATGCAGATCGCATACAGGATCTGCAAACAGGTGGTGTTTCAGGCAGAATTCGTCTACAGCTTTGTTACATCCGGAAAACTGGGTACTGTATACGTCATGGATCAGGAGAACTCCGCCGATAGACAGACGTTCATAAAACAGAGGTAATGCAGCAGCAGTTGGAGCATAGAGATCTGCATCTAATGATACGAAACAGAAAGTTTCATCGGTAATATCGGAAAAAGTATCCGGAAACCATCCTTTATGGATGATCACATGTGATGGATCAGGCATGATGCGAAGAACAGAATCTACATCTGTAGAAGAAAAGTCACCTGTTTTAGCGCGAGACAGATGCCTGGAGGTTTCTACGGCAATATCTTTTTCTGAAAAGCCTTCAAAAGTATCAAAAAGATGTATTTTTCGATCCGGAAAGGCCGTACTGATCAGGCAAGAAAAATCACCCTGGAAAACACCAAGTTCTGCCACATCTCCAGGGATATTTTGTTGATGCATCTGTTCGGCTAAAAGGCGCATAACCGCAACCCGTGCATCGAACATGCGAAGTGCAGAAGGATCACAAAATGAACCGTGATAGCCCAAGTGCTCCATCTGCTGCATCATAGAACCACGCCGCTCTTCATCCAATACACCAAGAATAATCAGATCAGGAAGAAGAGCAGCGGCCTTTGATGGAGAACAGATTGGGATATTACCAATAAATTGTCCATGTTTGCGCGGATCATTATCGGCAAAGCACATGATCTGATAGGAATTTCCAAGAAGTCGGGCAGTCATCTGCCCAATCTGTCCGGCACCGAATATAATAGTTTTGTAGACATGTTTTGTCATCATTTCATAGCAGCCTTTCTTTCAGCTCGAACCTGAATCATTTGTCCTGTGATAGATATTGCGATTTCAGCAGGTGTTTCTGCTTTAATATTAAGTCCCACAGGCGTGATAATACGGTCTAATTCTCGCTCATCGATTCCATACTCTTCTACGAGACGATGAAATACACCAGCTCTTTTGGCGAGACTTCCAATGACGCCGATATAGCATGCAGGTGTGGCAAGAAGTTGTGCCTGCACAATCGTATCATAGGCATGACCTCGTGTCATGACACAGCAATAATCAGCATCTGTGATAGAAATGCTCTGATCCAGATGATCAAAATCGCAAAGGATTGTCTCCGCTGCATCCGGGAAAAGAGCAGGATCTGTAAATTCCGGACGGTCATCCAGAACGATGCAGTGAAAGTCAACACTTGCAAGTATTGGTACCAGCTTTTGTGAAACATGCCCGCCTCCAAATACATAGACAGTTCCGGATGTACCGATTTGTTCTGTAAACAGGTCACAGGTTTCATTGCGATGACGGCATGGTCTTGCAGATAAGGAAGATAAGATGGAAGAAGGAACATCAGCATTTCCAGTCAATCCATAGGATGCACTGTAAAGACTCATACCGGATGTAGCATGAAGATCACAGATCAGCCAGAAATCTTTTCGTTCTTTATATAATGTTTCAGCAGTTACTGCAAGTTCCATAATAATAGGGTCATTATGGTCCAGATACTGGAAAAATACGGTAACATCACCACCACAAATCATACCGATATTCTCAACATCTTTGCGATTCAACCGGAATTCATGTTCACAGGATTCTTTCTTTTCAAGAATATCAAGCGCCATAAGCTCTGCACGATATTCGACAGAACCTCCGCCTATGGTTCCGGCAACTCGGCCTTTTTTTCCAACCAACATACGGGAACCGGCACCTCTTGGCGTTGATCCTGAGGAAGCAACGATGGATGCAAGCACAAGGTCGTTTCCTTTTTGAAATTCTTGTTGTATGATCTGAAATAAAGTTCTCATATATAAAACACCTCCTGTAATTTTCTATAAGTCATATCGTCATGTGACAGATGGTCTGTATCATATTTTGCAGATCAAGAGCCTGTTTAAGCTGTCGTTCATGAGATTTCAAAGCTTCGGGACTGTTACATTTACACAGACTTTCCGCAAATCGTTTTTCGATGGTTACACGTTCGGTTTCCTGAATCAGTTTATCTGATAAAAAGACGATAGCCGCTTCATTCAGAAGTGTCTTCTGTAAACCATGATGTTGTGAAATAATCTGACTGATTTCAGTATAGCCTAATTGTAAGAAAAGATCACCACCTGTTTTGGTGTGATGTTTTTGAAGTCTGGCAATATCGTGAAGGAGTGCTCCGGAGCGAATCAGTTTTTTATTAAAAAAGTAACCATGAGATTCCAGCAGATCGCAGAAATGGCAAGCCAATTCAGTCACTGCATCACTGTGCGCTTGTACATGATGAGGAAGAGACACCGAATCGCGAAGCATCCGGCATAGTTCGTCATGCAAGTCAGGATGAGGCAGCAGGTAAGTCAAATCGGATAAGACAACATGATCGTTATCGTCTGTGTTCAGATGATAATAGGAACCACATGGAAGACGAAAATACTGTCTGGCATGCTGTTTTGAATCAAGCAAATACAGATAAGAAGAAATTACATCTGTATGAGCAACAATCGCAATATCACCCTCAGAAGAACGAAGAATCTCATAAATTGCCTGCGAAAAACGCATGCCAGATGCGAAAGGAGTTTCTGCTCCTGGAATCGGGTAATCAGGATTCATTCCACGTGCTTCATATATGTCCGGCCATCTTTTGCGTATCTCATCAAATGAAAGACCATCCCATTCTCCCAGATTTCGTTCTGTTAAATCTGAGATAGTGATATGTGGAAGATCAGGTGTGATATGTGCAGCCGTTTCCATAGCTCTTGACAAAGGACTGCAGTAAACAGCAGTTATTTTATCATCCAGTTCTCCGTGAAGAAGGACTGACTGCAGATGTCCAAGCATAGATAAAGAAAAATCAGTCTGACCGATACAGTAAGAATGTTCATCTGGATATTGTGGTTTTCCGTGTCGAATAAGATAAAGATTACGCATTGAAAAATCCTCTGAAACACTTTTCAAATATTGCTTCGGAACAGGTACGTGTTTCCTCTGAAAAACGGGCATATCGCTTCAAAAATTCTTCTCCGTATGGTGTCAGCTCACTGTGACTGCCCTTTACACCGCCCTGACTTCGAATAATCAGCGGTTCATGAAGCTGAGATTCTAATGTATGGATCAGATTCCAGCTGGTGGAGTAGGAAATGTGCATGCGTTCGCAGGCATCACGAACAGATCCTGTTTCATGAATCAGTGTAAGCAGCGAATAGAGCTGTTCATCAAAGAAGACCTTTTCCCGTGCCAGCTGAATCTGAATCTCTGAACGGATCAGACTTTGATTGTGTGCACGAAGAAGTTCTGCATAATCCTCTGGTGTATCCGCATCATGAATGATTCCAGGATCTTCTACATTTAAACAATACATGGGAGTTCCACAATGTTCTACAGCACCCTTCAGACCAGTGTTTCCATCATTGCTTAAAATGGACTCAATTAATGAGGAACGAATCAGGATCGGATGACCTGGAGTTCCGTTACAGACCGGAGTGACAAGAGGCTGTCCAAGAGAAAGCATTTGTGTAACGGTATGTGCTGTGAATAGTGGAACATCTACAGGTGTAAAGAGTACCGTATCCACTTTGTCTTTTAAATATTCCAGTCCAATCCTGACAGAATCAAACATATGAGTAGTTTCATAGTCCTCATTTCGAAGAAAAATAACATGATTGGAAGCAAGGTGGCGTTCTAGAGCATCCGCATTGTATCCGGTTACCACTACTATTTTAGAGATTCCGGCCTGCCGGAAGTTATTAATCACACGCTGCGCGATGGAAATGGATCCAAGCTGAAGCATGGGCTTGAAGTCTCCCATTCGTGACGATTTCCCTGCAGCTACGATGAGAGCACCTGTCTGCATCATAGATACCTCCTAAAAATAACATTGTACAAATTTGACATTATTATAGCATGAAAAGTGAGGATAAATAGTAAAATTTTTAAATAAAGTAATAAAAACAATATAAAAAAGGACGAAAATAGCCAACTAATAATTATTTACAATTTGTAAAACTGTACAAAATTATGATAACATGAAATTATACAAAATAATGTAAACAGGAGAACGTTTCCATGGATAAGATTTTTGAAATTACCGCAAAAGAAGTTACGATACAGGTAAAAGATGAGCGCACAGGAGAGCAATACAGTCGGACACTTCCGATTGATTATTATGAGAATGCGAATGTTTTAAAACTCAGCGGTGAGAATCTGGACGGAAGCAGCTCTTCCATTGTTTTCTATTCTGTCAGAGGAATGGAAAGACTTAAAGATCTGACGGGTAAGGGAGCCGATCATGATCCATGCGGAACACATAAGTCAGAAGATTTGTAACATCGGAACGTGTATTTTTTAAAGGAGGAATGAAACATGATTAAAAAGACATTGAAGATCAATGGTGTGGAGCGAATCCTTATTCTTGATAAGGATGAGACATTGGCTCAGGTACTTCGTGAGCATCTTCTTCTTACAGGATGTAAGATCGGTTGTGGAGAAGGTCATTGCGGAGCATGTAATGTTATTATGAACGGAAAAGTTACAAGATCCTGTATTTACAAGATGAGCCGTGTTCCGGACAATGCAGAGATCACAACAATCGAGGGTGTGGGAACAATTTCTGATATGCATCCGATACAGGTTGCATGGATGGCATATGGATGTGCACAGTGTGGTTTCTGTTCACCAGGTTTTATTATTTCAGCAAAGGTTCTTCTCGATAATAATCCGAGCCCTACCCGTGAAGAAGTGAGGGACTGGTTTAACAAGCAGCGTAATCTCTGTCGTTGTACAGGTTACAAGCCGCTTATCGATGCGACCATGGCGGCAGCAGCAGTTATGCGTGGCGAGATGACCAAAGAAGACCTCGTATTCAAGCAGACAGGTGATTCTATTGTCGGTACAAACTATATCCGTCCATCAGCAGCACAGAAGGTAACAGGTACCTGGGATTTCGGTGCAGATGATGCATTAAAGATGCCGGAGGGAACTCTTCGTCTTGCACTTACACAGGCCAAGGTTTCTCACGCAAATATTCTCAGTATCGATACAACAGAAGCAGAGAGTATGCCGGGAGTTGTTCGTGTTATTACAGCGAAGGACATTAAGGCAGCAGGCGGAACCAACAAGATCAATGGTCTTGTAATGCTTCCGAAACACAATAAGACAGACGGATTTGAGCGTCCTGTACTCTGCGACGAAAAGATCTTTCAGTTTGGTGATGCGATTGCGATCGTAGCTGCCGACACAGAAGAGCATGCACGTGCAGCAGCAGATGCAGTTAAGGTGGAGATCGAAGAACTTCCTGCATATATGAACGCAATGGATGCAATTGCACCTGATGCAGCAGATATTCATCCTGGTATTCCAAATGCATTCTTTGAGACAAATTGTATCAAAGGTCCTGATTTTGACTGGGATAGTATACCAGATTCCCAGCAGGTTGAGATTGAATCTTACTGCTCACGTCAGCCACATCTTCACCTTGAACCGGACTGTGGCTATGGATATATTGATGAAGACGGTATGATAACAGTGCATTCCAAATCTATCGGTATACATCTTCATATGCCTATGATCGCAGATGGTATCGGTGTACCAATGGAAAACTTAAGACTTGTTCAGAACCATGCAGGCGGAACATTTGGTTACAAGTTCTCACCGACAAATGAGGCTCTGATTGGTGCAGCTGTTAAGATTCTGGAACGTCCGGTATCGCTGGTATTTAATCAGTTCCAGAACATTACTTATACAGGAAAGAGATCTCCTGCATTTATGAATATTAAGCTTGCAGCAGATGAAAATGGTAAACTCTTAGCACTTTGGGGTAACAACTATGTAGATCACGGTCCATATTCAGAATTTGGCGATCTGCTTACCATGAGACTTTCTCAGTTTACAGGCGCAGGTTATGGAATTAATTCTATTCGTAATAAATCAACAACCGTATTTACAAACCATGCATGGGGCTCCGCATTCCGTGCTTATGGTTCACCACAGTCTTATATGGGATCTGAGATTGCGATTGACGTGCTGGCAGCTAAGATGGGAATCGATCCGTTTGATATCCGTGAAATGAACTGCTATAAAGAATCAGAGGGCACTACCATCCCGACAGGTTATCCACCGGAGGTATATTGTGAGGAAGATTTGTTTAAGAAAGCACGTCCATTGTATGAAGCGGCGAAAAAACGTGTTGCCGAAAAGAATGCAGCTTCTGACGGAAAGATGAAATATGGTATCGGTGTATCTCTTGGAGTATACGGTTGTGGTCTTGATGGTGTTGATACATCAAATGCATTTGCAGAATTAAATCCGGATGGAACCGTTACGATGTATGCTGCATGGGAAGATCATGGACAGGGGGCTGATATGGGTGTTCTTGTATCATCTCATGAAACACTGCGTCAGGCAGGAATCAGACCGGAACAGATTAAACTGGTTATGAATGATACGAAGACATGTCCGAATGCAGGACCTGCAGGAGGATCACGCTCACAGGTTATGTCAGGTAATGCATGTCGTCTGGCTGCAGAAAATCTTGTAGCAGCAATGAAGAAAGAAGACGGAACATTCCGTACTTATGATGAGATGGTAGCAGAAGGGCTTGCAACAAAATATGAAGGTAACTGGGTAACTACATTCTGTGCAGATCATCCGATCGATCAGGATACCGCACAGGGCGATCCATTTGCAACTTATATGTATACTATCTTCCTGCCGGAAGTTGCTGTTAATACAGAAACAGGTAAAGTTACCGTTGAGAAATTTACTTGCGTAGCTGACGTAGGTACGATCATGAACAGACTTCTTGTAGAAGGTAATTTCTATGGTGGTCTTGTACAGGGTATCGGTCTTGCTCTTTCGGAAGATTTTGAAGATTTGAACCATGACACCACTTTGAAGAATTGTGGTATTCCATATCCAAAGGATGCTCCGGATGATATTGAACTTCACTTCAATGAAACATATCGTCCAAGTGGTCCTTACGGTGCGGCTGGTTGTGGTGAGGCTCCACTGGATGCTCCACATCCTGCAATCCTGAATGCAATCTTTAATGCGACAGGTGCACGTATTACACGTATCCCTGCCCGTCCGGAAAGGGTTCTTGCAGCATTAAAAGAACTTGAGAAATAAGCTTAATTCATAATGTGGTTGGAGTAAAAGCTGCCAACTGTGATATAATCAGGGGAGACGGGAAACTGCCTCCCCTTTACAGACGAAAGGAGTATCAGGTTATGACATACATACAGGAGAGGGGTTCTACTCACGTTTATCATGTAAATCGAATGTCAAAAGAAGAGATGGATCATATGATCAGTCTCTGCGTCCATGAACAGCCGGCCTACTGTGTTGCAGCCTGTCCTTTCAAAATGGATACAAAAGAGATGCTGTATTATGCTGCAAAAGGAAATTTTAAGAAAGCGTTGGCAATTTATGAGAAAATTACACCATTTCCAATGATTCTCTGTGATGGATGTACGGCACCTTGCGAAGATAATTGCAAGCTTTGTGAACTTGGTGATGGTGTCTCCATACGAGAAGTAGAACGTGCGATTGTCCGGTATGGAGAACCGGGAAGACGAAGCAGTGTATTCCGCATGAGAAAGAAGAAAAGGGCAGCAATCTTTGGTTCTGGATTATTTCCACTGTTTCTTGCAGGGGAATTGGAAAAGAAAATGTATCCTACGACAATTTATTGTAAGGAAGAAGATTATGAAAGCTATATTGCAGCGGCAGCCGGACATCTTTTGGAATCAGACCGCAGCAATGAAGCGAAACGTCTGAAATCTATGGATCTTTCTTTTGAATTTGGATGCAGTTTGAATCTTTCGTTTATCAGAGAAAAAATGGAACTGGCAGATGTGGTATGCGCATCAGAAGAAGTGGCAAAAATGTTAGCTCCGGAAGAAGCAGCAGATGTCGAGATTATGTTAAGAGAACAGGCAAAGATTGTCAGCGGACCTGCGGAATCTGTGATGGATGCGGCTTTTGCCGCAAAGCGGGCAGCTTTGACAGTGGATCTTCTGGTACAGAATTTATCGCCGCACAGCAACAGAGGCAGTGAAGGAGCAGTGACTACCAAGCTTTATACGAACATGGAAGGAATCCATGGATCGAATAAGATTTTCTGTGGTCAGGATGGGTATTCAAAAGAAGAAGCTGTAGAAGAAGCAAAACGATGTATTCAGTGTCATTGTGACGAATGCATGAAAGGCTGTGTGTATTTAAGTGAATATCAAAAACATCCGGGTTTATTAGCCCGTGAGATCTATAATAATACGCAGATTATCATGGGAGATCATCCGATGAACAAACCGATGAATGCCTGTGCCCTCTGTGGACAGTGTACGGTGATCTGTCCGAATGGATTTGATATGAGTCAGGTGTGCAAGTCAGCAAGAGAAAATATGGTATCTACAGATAAGATGCCGCTGGCGCCACATGAATTTGCACTGATGGACATGTTATTTTCAAATTCAGAGGCTTTTTTGAGCAGACTCCAGCCGGGATATGAAACTTGCAGATATGTATTTTTCCCAGGCTGTCAGGCAGGTGCGATAGCGCCGGATGTGGTTATGCAGGCATACGAAGATTTAAGTAATCGGGTAGATGGAGGTGTTGCTCTGATGCTAGGATGCTGTGGTGCAATCAGCGAATGGGCAGGCCGCTATGAAATGACAGAAAAAGTAAATGAGCAGCTGAAACAGGAACTAGCCAAGCTTGGTGATCCGATCATCATAGCAGGTTGTCCAACCTGTATGAAGCAGCTAAAAGAAAGTATTGGAGCGCATGTTATAGGAATCTGGGAAATTTTGAAAGAAATCGGACTTCCACAGCAGGCAAAAGGACTGGAGATACCGGTTGCCATACATGATGCCTGTGGTGCCAGAGGGGATGCACAGACACAGGATATTATAAGAGAACTTTTGTTGGATATGGGATGTACCGTTGAAGATACAGAATATTCCAGAGATTTGTCTCCATGTTGTGGATATGGAGGTCTGACGGCATATGCCAATAAAGATATGGCAGCGAAAATGACAGAAAAGTGTCTGGAACGTTCCGATGCACCATATATTACATACTGCATGGCATGCAGAGACCGATTTGCCAGAGAGGGAAGAGAATCCCGACATATACTTGAACTTCTGTATGGGGCAAATGCCAGCAATATGCCTGATATCAGTGAGAAACGCTACAACAGGCTCATATTGAAACAAACACTTTTAAAAAACATCTGGAATGAGGAACCGATCATGGAGAAAAAAGACTATACTGTTGCCTATACAGAAGAGGCAATCCATATGATGGATGAGCGCATGATACTGAAAAGTGATGTGGAACGTGTGTTATCAGATTACAGAGAAAATCAGGAGGCAATCCTGGATGAAGAAACAAAAGAACTGGTGACAAGAAGCAGACTGGGAAATGTCACATTCTGGGTGCGGTTTGTGGAAACAGAAGACGGATATCTGGTACACAGAGCATACAGTCATCGAATGAATATTATGAAAAGGGTGGGACAGTAATGGCAGTAGAAAGAACATATTATACGATTGATCCGGAAGGAAAGCTGACCTGCATGAAATGTAAGGTTCCTCTTGTAAAAGGAAAAGCAAAATTTATGTATCTGGAAAATGGGTTTCCTGTGGAAATGCCTGTCTGTCCAAAGTGTGGGTTTGTGTATGTTCCGGAAGAACTCGCACTTGGAAAAGTGCTCGCGGTGGAGCGTGCACTGGAGGATAAATAGATGAACAGGCATCCGGGAGGGGAAGCGCAGACGCTTCATCTTCTGGAGAACATAGAATGGAAAAAAGAAATGAAAGCACTGGATCTTGGAGCAGGAGAAGGAGACACGGTTCGAATCCTGAAATCATTTGGGCTGGAAGCACATGGCGTGGATCTTTTCCCACGGGGCAGTGATGTGGAAATTGGCGATTTTCTGCATTTGCAGTATTCATCAGACAGTATAGATCTTTGCATCAGCCAGTGTGCATTTTTTGTCAGCAGAGATCAGAAAAATGCACTATCTGAATGCTGGCGCGTTTTGAAAAAGGGAGGTTTTCTTTTATTGTCAGATCTTGATACCGGAAATCTTTTGAAAATGGCAGAACAGACAGGATTTACCATTCTCCGGCAGGAGGATCAGACGTTACTTTGGCGGGAATATTATCTGGAAGCAATCTGGAATGATTCGTTCTGCTGCGAAGAGTATAAGCTTCTGCAGAAAGAATATAAAGGAAAGAAGCTGCGCTATACCATGTTGGTTGGCAGAAAGGAGTAGCACATGGATCTTTATGAAAGAATCATAGAACTTAGCAGTATGGGTTATCATTGCTCACAAATGGTTATGATTATGACACTGGAAGCCATAGGTGAGGAAAATCCACAGCTTGTAAAGGCTTTGGGAGGTCTTGGCGGCGGGATCGGTTATTGTGGAGATACCTGTGGCTGCCTGACAGGAGGAGCCTGTGCGATAGGTTTGTTCCTTGGCAATCTGGCTCCGCAGGAGAAAGAAGATATACAGATGAAACCGGCTGTGCAGGAATTATATCAGTGGTTCCATAAGAAGACCGAAGAAGAGTTTGGTGCTTTTTATTGTAAGGACATCACTTCCAATCTGGATTGGGGAGTGATCATGGAGCAATGTCCTGCGCTGATTGCAGATACTTATACAAAAGTGATAGAAATACTGACAGAACGGGGAATATTGGAACTATGATTACGCTGGGTAAAACAAAAAGTGTATGCCCGATATGTATGAAAGTACTTACGGCAAAAAAATGTATCGGTGAAGATGGCATTTATCTGGTGAAAGAATGTGATATCCACGGAAAGTTTCAGATACTGATCTGGGAAGGAACGGCAGCAGAGTATCTTTCCTGGGGAAGAGAAAACCTGTCTGCGGAGACTCCGGTAAATCCCAAAATCAAAGAGAAATCCTGCCCGGATAATTGTGGACTCTGTGAGGAGCACGAACGAAAAGGCTGTTGTATGATACTGGAAGTGACAAAGCGCTGCAATATACACTGCCCGGTCTGCTTTGCTTCGGCAGGAGAATGTCTGGAAAACGGTGATCTTTCAATTGATGAAATAGAAAAGCAATATGATTTTCTGATGGATCATGGAGGACCATTCAATATTCAGCTCTCAGGTGGAGAACCAACCATGCGGGAGGATCTTCCGGAGATCATACATATGGGTAGAGAAAAAGGGTTTACATTTTTTCAATTGAATACCAATGGAATCCGTCTTGCGCAGGAAGCAGGATATGCCAGAAAACTAAAAAAAGCAGGACTGAATACAGTATTTCTTCAGTTTGACGGTGTCACAGATGATGTGTATCAGACATTGCGAGGACGCTCTATGATAGAACTGAAAGAAAAGGCTGTGTTAAACTGTTCGGAAGCGGAACTGGGAATTGCCCTGGTACCTGTCATTGCGCCAGGAGTAAATGACATGCAGGTTGGAGATATTCTGAAGTTTGCGATGGATCATATGCCATTTGTAAGAGGAGTACATTTCCAGCCGATCAGCTATTTTGGCAGATGTTCTCAGCAGCGTCCACAAGCTCCGATTACCATACCAAAGATGTTGAAGCTGATCGAGGAACAGACTGACGGGCTTATGAAAAGCAAGGATTTCGCCGGTGGTGGAGCAGAGAATCCATACTGTTCTTTTCATGCAAGTTATCTGAAAAAAGGTGAGAGGGAACTGAAACTTTTGGAAAAGAAATCAGGCAGAGGATGTTGTTGTACTACCAGCGATAATTCCAGACAGTATGTGGAAAATCAGTGGAGCTATAGCACAAAAAAATTTGATGATGGAGAAATGACACAGACAGATGCGCTGGATGAATTCCTGATCCGGGTTCATAATGAAACTTTTGCAGTATCAGGGATGATTTTTCAGGATGCATGGAATCTGGATCTTGAACGTCTGAAAAGATGTTATATCTGCGAGGTGGATTCTGATTATGGAATGGTGCCGTTTTGTGCATATAATCTGACGAATTCGAAAGGAATATATTTATACAGAAAGTGAAACGATCGAATATAGATGCAATGATCTGTAAGCAGGAAGGTATTACAGAGATTACAAGAGATGAAATACACAGAATACAGCTGGAGAAATTAAATATTGTACTGAAGAGAGAGAAAGAACGAGAGGGTTTTTACCGAGATTTGCCGGAAAGACTGGAAAGCCTGATAGATTTGAGAAGCCTTCCTTTTACGACAGAAACAGATCTGGCACGAGATGGAGGCAGGATGCTGCTTTGCTCCCAGGGGGAAGTCCAGAAAGTGATATCAGAACAGACAAGCGGAACTACCGGTGCCGGTAAACGTGTATTCTATACAGAGGGAGACTGTGAACACACCATAGAACTTTTTATGGCAGGTCTGGGTGAATTTATTTATCCTGGAAGTATAACGATGGTGGCTATGCCATTTTCAGGTCCTTTTGGATTAGGAGAACTGATCGCGGAGGCAATCAGACGTCTGGGAGCAAAACCTCTTTCAACCGGGACAGGAAGAACTTATGGCGAACTGAACAGGATTCTGGAAGAGGAGCAGCCGGATACGTATGTGGGAATGCCGACGGCATTGCTTTCCATGCTTCGAATGTGCGGAAAAGGCAGTATAAAAAGAGCACTGGTATCCGGAGATGCCTGTCCGAAAACTGTCATGAAAGCAATCGAAGAAATTCTGCAAACACGACTTTGGCCGCACTATGGTTCTAGAGAGATGGGGCTTGGAGGTGCCATTTGCTGCACGGCGCATGAGGGCATGCATATGCGGGAAAACCATTGTATTACAGAGATTATAGATGAGAACGGAAATGTGCTGCCGGACGGTAAATGGGGAGAACTGGTGATTACAACCATTGGAATGGAAGCACAGCCGTTGATTCGATATCGAACCGGTGACTGGTCAAGGATCATTCCAGGAAGATGCCTCTGTGGAAGTGAAATAAAACGCCTGGACTTTGTAAAGCGGATGGATCCATTGGGAAGTATCAGAGAGATGGATGAATTACTGTTTGAGATTCCGGAACTGGTAGATTATTGTGTGAAAATTGTAGATGGAAAAAAGGAAATTACAGCGCTTTTTACATCGGACAATGGAGAAGAACGAATCAGGAGTGTTTTGGAAGAGAAGGATATTCGTTCATGGAACTGCAAAAAAGCAAAGTGGGAAGATGGGGCGCTGTATCCTGGCAAACGAGTTACAAGGCAGTGATTTCGTGGTATCATGGAATCACTGCCTTGCCTGTTATTCGGGATAGTATGGACAATCTTCCTGGATACATTCGCGATTATCTTCGCAGTATTTACACGTTATAGAAGACAACGGAATGTTTACAGAACAAAACTGACTGTAAAAATGAACGGCTTCTTCAATGGCAATTCTGCTGGTACGTTTGCAGCAGCGAGGTCCACCAACATCTGCCAGTCTGGATAAAATAATGGAAACAAGTTTTTGAGGAAACGGCCATGCATCTTTGTGAAGTGGACTGGATCCAGTCATAACGGACATGAAAATACCGGCTCCGGCAGCAGCTCCACAGACACCCCAGTAACCACAGGTACCGCCCGGAACCTGCTTCGCTCTTTTACAGATTTCAGATAGTGCAGCATCGTAATCCATATGTTCTCCATTATTGCGAAACGCTGTCAGAAGAACGCACGGAACAATTGCATGATGCTCTGGTCCATGCATATGTACAGATGGAAGATCCATAATTTTTTCCAGAAGAAGCAAAGCATCTTTTTCGGTACTGTCTCTGAGCGCTGCGATTACCGGAGCATATGTGCCATAGCTGTGACAGGCATCACAGATAAAGTGACTATTTTCACAGACCGCATTGGTTAATTGCTCTTTATGGCAGATACTACACGTCTGAATAGAGCTTTCAGCACGATACGTAATAGGAGCACCACAAATCAGACATCCGGAAAAATGTTCCGCTTCACCACAACAACAGGAATTATTCGTATGATCCATTTGATTCACCTCCGGAGAATTTATTTTAATAGTGTTAACGATGTAAAAAGTATAACATAAAATGAAAAAGTAATGATAAAGTATCTTGACAATCATGTTACTTTGGGTATATGATTTTATCCAATAAAGGGGAGTAACCTGCGCTTAACAAATTGCGTTTGTGATGTTGTCAGTACGGTGGAAGCATCCGGTATCATAAGGAAATGGTGAGACTTTTATTGCATTTTTTATTATGCAATGAAGGTCTTTTTTTTATATTTTTTTCAAAGAGGTCTTTCATTGCATAAGAAATTCAGGTAGTAAATACTTAGAAACGATGAGGCGGAAGTGATGAAGGAAATTTATCAGCAGACGGTAGAAGAGGTTCTTGAAAGGGTGAATGGCAAGAAATCTGGGCTTACAAGTGAACAGGTGAAAAGATCCAGAGAAAAGTGTGGGTGGAATGAACTTACAGAAGGAAAGAAGAAAGGTATCCTGCAGATTTTCTTTGAAGGAGCTGTCTATTTCCCGACAGCTCCTTTTCTTGTATTCATTCGGCTGATACAAAGCGACAAAGCCGGCACAATATCATAAGTAATATATAAAACTCTGATGTACATATGATTAAAAAGAATCAATCATATGCATTAGCCGCTCATGAAAAATATCTCTTTCTTCGTAAATTTTTTCTAATTCTTTTTCAGTAAACAATGCATAGGCGCTATCAGGAACAGCTGTTAATCTATCACAGGTAAATGGTATACGTCGCCCACCTCTGAAAATGGCTGCTTCCCAGTACTTTTTTCTAAAATATTTAATTATTCCCATGTAGTACCATCTCTTTCCCATATTTGTTATTGACGTTCTGGCAAATAAAATACTTCTGTTCTTACTATATTATCATCAAAATCCGCAAGTCAAATTCCAGTTTGGAGAATTGAAAAAATGGAATTTACCTATTAAGACATATAAACTCTTGACAATAAAGCTCCTATATAGTATGTTTTTAATAAACTACTATATAGGAGCTTTTGTATGGAAATGAATGGAGGATTTCTTGTCACAAAAATAAAACAGCTTGGAGACCGGATTTTTGAGAAGATTCTCAGTGAAAAGAATATTGATGCGTTTAATGGAGCCCAGGGACGTATTCTTTATGTGCTGTGGCAGGAGGATGGTATCTCAATTAGGTCACTCTCGACTAAATGCGGATTAGCGATAACATCTCTTACTACGATGCTGGAAAGAATGGAAAATCAAGGGCTGATAAGCCGTGTTCAGTCTGAAACGGACAAAAGGAAAACACTCCTGTTTCTGACTGAGAAAGCACATGCCTTAAAGGGCGAGTACGATTCTGTATCTGATGAGATGGGCAGTATTTACTACAAAGGTTTTTCAGAGGAAGAAATTACCCGGTTTGAGAAATGTCTCGACCGCATCAGAAAGAATCTTGAGGAGTGGCAGAAGTCATGAGTATTTGTATCAAAGATCAGATTCAGAACATGAATATCGTCATTGGCTGCACAGTGGGGTGTACATATTGCTATGCCCGCAACAACGTGAAACGCTGGCATATGATTGATGACTTCGCTGACCCTGAATTCTTTCCGGGTAAGCTCAAGATGATGGAAAAGAAACGTCCGCAGAACTTTCTTCTTACCGGGATGAGCGATCTCTCCGGATGGAAGCCGGAATGGAGAGACGAGGTATTTGCAAAGATCCGTGAAAATCCACAGCATCAGTTCCTGTTCCTTACCAAGCGACCTGATTTGCTGGATTTTGATACCGATTTGGAAAACGCATGGTTTGGCGTTACGGTGACGAGGAAAGCAGAACTGTGGCGTATCGACGCCCTTCGGAAAAACGTCAGAGCAAAACATTACCATGTTACCTTTGAGCCGTTATTCGACGATCTCGGCACAGTTGACCTTTCCGGAATCAATTGGATCGTTGTGGGCACCATGACCGGAGCTCAGAGCAGGAAGATTCATACGGAGCCGGAATGGGCATGGTCTCTGGCGGACCAGGCACATAAGCTCGGCATTCCGGTGTTTATGAAGGAAGACCTTGTCCCTATCATAGGGGATGAAAATATGATTCAGGAAATGCCGGAAGAATTTAATAAAGTGTTAGAGGTACAGAAATCATGGAAGAAGTAATAAATGGAATCCTCATTCGTGAGGTGGAAACAAAGAACATCATGACTAAGTCTAGTCTGCCGGTAGGCGGTTACTCGGTCAATCCCTATGTGGGCTGTACACATGCCTGCAAGTATTGCTATGCTTCTTTTATGAAGCGCTTTACCGGGCACAAGGAGGAATGGGGCACTTTCCTTGATGTGAAGCATTGGACGGAAATTAAAAATCCGAAGAAATATGCCGGACAGCGGGTGGTCATCGGTTCTGTGACAGATGGCTACAATCCACAGGAGGAGCAATTCGGGAATACCAGAAAACTTTTGGAGCAGCTGATCGGCAGTGACGCAGATATTCTGATCTGCACAAAGTCGGATCTTGTGGTACGAGATATTGATTTACTGAAGAAGCTTGGACGTGTAACCGTTTCATGGTCAATCAACACACTAGATGAAAATTTCAAGAACGATATGGACTCTGCTTCGAGCATTGAGCACCGTATCGCTGCTATGAAGCAGGTATATGAGGCAGGTATCCGTACAGTCTGTTTCGTATCCCCGGTATTTCCCGGTATCACGGATTTTGAAGCAATCTTTGAGCGGGTAAAGGATCAGTGCGATCTGTTCTGGCTCGAAAATCTCAATCTTCGAGGCGGTTTCAAAAAGACAATTATGAATTATATCGCCGGAAAATATCCTGATCTTGTACCACTTTACGACGAGATCTATAACAAGCATAACCGCAGCTACTTTGAAGCACTTGAAGTAAAAGCTGAGAAAATGGCTAAGAAGTATGATTGTGCCTTTGTGGATAATGAAATGCCTTATGGCAGAGTCCCGCAGGGACATCCGGTGATCGTAGATTATTTCTATCATGAGGAAATCCGTGGGACAGAGAATACCGGAAAAAGAAATCGCTAACTTCCAGTTTGTATATATCTTTTAAAAGGTATATGATTAAGAAAAACGGTAGGAGGTATCTGAATGAAATCACATAAATATTGGTCTATCGGTGCACTGATTACAATGCTTGGAACTTTTTATACAGGTTATAAGGGATCAAAAGAAGGCCATAAGTACTTTGCAGCAAGTTCTTTGCTTTGCATGATTATGGCTATTTATACAGGACACAAGATGATTTCTGGTAAAAGTAGGAAGAAAAAAGAAGTTTCAGTAGAGAGTGTTGAAGATTAAAAAACAAAATATTTTAATAAATAACGCCGGTGCGGGATTTTTGATATCCAGTACTGGCGTTATTTATTCTACAGGGGCTTGGGGGGTGTAGCCACCAAATAGTCAGTTCGCATTCCTTGTCAAAAGACATCGGATCACAGTTCAGTACATCCATATAAAACTCTTTTCGTAGGATGCTTCGTCTGAATTCATCTGCAATCTCCGTCATAATAAAAATATCTCCATCATTTCAAAAGAGAATGCTGGAGATATTTCGCCTTGCTTATTCTTGTAGTAACCAATCGGCTATATCGTGAATTACGATTCCTTTATAGCTATATTGGGGATGTTTGGTTCTAGCAATAATCATTTTCGGATAAGCATCTCGAATCTGAAGCCGAGGAAAGCATTCTCTCTCAAATGTTTACTGTCCGGAAATGTTGTCGCTGATCTGAATATAAAACTTCTCGTTGCTTCTCTGAGCAATAAAGTCGATTTCCTTTTGATAGAGCTTGCCGACATAAACATTATATGAAAATAGATCATACGCTCTGTTTTTTGCAATATTTTATCTTGCGAATTTATCATTGTAACGAATATGCATATCTTCCCAATCCATGAACAATACATAAAATACTTTCCCGTATTGCGGGCTCTCTACAATTCTTCCATGATCAAGAACAGAAAAATAAGTTCCGTCAGCTTTTCGAAGATGAAAGTGAGTATAGTCATTTTCATTGCCGTTGTCAATCTGTTCCCAGATACTTGATTCTATCTGTTGCTGTTCATCTTCACGAATCAAGTTGCGAAAACTTTTCTCAGTAAGTCTGAACAGTTCATCTATATCTTTATATCCGGACATATGAAGAAATTCATCATTTGCAAAAATTAGTTCATCATCTTCTTTGTCAGCTCTGTATATGATGAATGCACCTGGAAGATGTTCAGAGATATCCTTGAATGCGAATCCAAGTTGTTTGCGGGCACCTGACCGAAGTCCTTCTCTGTAGACCATACATCCATTTTTTCCATGAAGCTTTATTTCATAAAGAGCTGCATCTGCGCAGCGCATGAGTTGTGAACGATTGGATGCAAATGTTGGATATTCTGCATATCCTAGAGAAATATAAAATGCATGTTCCTTACCATGGTATGAGAATGATTTAGGAAGTTTGGTGAATTTCTGCAGCTGTATATCTGCTTCTGCAAAGGTACAATTTGGTAAAAGAATGCAGAATTCGTCACCACCATTTCTTCCAAGTAATGCATCGGATGGGAAAAAAGTCTTCATGCTGTCTGCAAGATTCTTTAGTGCCCTGTCTCCGTAATTATGTCCATAGATATCATTAATAAACTTGAAATCATCGATATCAAGGAGCGCAGCCACAAAATGTGTTTTTGGATTTTTTTGAATCATTTTTTCTGCAAATTCATCAAATCCATAGCGGTTATAAATATTTGTAAGAGAATCTGTGCGTGCCAGTATCTGAAACTTTTTCTTATGTTCTTTTGCTACTAACCATACTCTGGTAAGAACTGACAGGAGAAGGCTTATTGTAAGAAAAATTCCGATGATGATTATCAGTAATGTGACATTTCTCCATCCACTTTTAGGAGTTACTTCAAATTTCCAGTTTTCGTCTCCTATTGTAAATGTATAAGAAACAGGACGATTTATTTGCCCATCTGATTGATAAACCACTTTATAAGTATCACTCCATGGAGCGTCTGTTTTTGAAATTTTGTATTCGTATCCAAAATTTGAAAGTGCACTGATTGAATCTGAAAAAATATCCGGAACACGCAGGATAACAATAGTAAATCCCCAGAAATACTCATGTCCGTTTTTATCTTTCAGGTATATGGGATTGCGGACTGCAATTCCATATCCTCCCTGTTTTAATTTGAAGGGGCCCTGCGTAATGATTGTATGGTTGTCTCTTGCGTAACAGGAAATTTTTCCGCGGTCTTTATCATGGATCAAATCAATCTTACCTGCCTCATTTTCATTAGCCGGATAAATATCTGTAACAACACCATTAGGAGCGAGCTGTACACTTTCAATAGAATCAGACATAAGATTTCCTGCAATTGTTTCAAACTGACGGATTTCGCCATCTTCACTTATTAAGATTTGCTTCAAGGTATCTGTGATCTCAATTCCATTTGTAATTTCATTCTTTATTTGTTCGCCATAGGTGGCTACGTTTAATTGTGCTGTTATGTGTCTCTGCTCTTTTTCGTGGGTGTCTGTTTTGTATACAATCAAACTAATAAGGCATATGCCCAGTAAAAAAGTGATAAGAGGCACAAGTGTTTTCTTTTTCACTTGGTTCACCTCATTTTGTTCATGGGAATTATTATAATAAAGCATTATATCATAGAAGTTGAAAAACAGAATAAGTTTTATGAAAAAACGAACTGTGCAAAATCTTTATACATCTATGACAAAAGAATGTATATCGATAGGGATTTGTGAAATCTATATATTTTAAGAAGGAGCCTTGGAATCATCATAAATATCCTGTATTTTTGCTTTTACAGCTTTACGACGTTTTTCTGTATCAGAAGGTACGTGGTGGAGCCATGCAAGATATCCTGAGCGAGAGACACCTAAAAATTTCAACATTCCGGAGACGGAAACCCGGCGTCCAGCCTTTTTGGCAGCTTCCGTCTTCTCAGACACTTCAAGATAAATGGCTTCCGTCATTTTTCCAGAATGTTGATTGCTTTTTTTAACACATCAAGTGCATCTTGGGCATCACGTAATTCACGTCTGAGACGGGCAATTTCCTTCTGCTCATCAGATGCATAATTACCAGAACCACGAACAGGAATATCACCTGATTCCCGGAAGTCTTTCAGCCATTTTGTTAATGTGCTGTATCCGATGCCAAGATTTTCTGCACATCCACGTACTCCGAGATCTTTGGAGTGTGTGGATTATTGACTAGAGCCTCTCCTGATGGTATATTTAGATTACCCGACGGGTAATTTAAAAAGGAGGGCAAACGTGCAGCTACTATACAATAACAGTAAAGTTCAGAAACAATGTACCGATTTAAAAACTGCAAAAAAATTGTTTGGCGGGAATGCTGCATTAGCAACCAGCCTATTTGCCCGAATAAATGCTATGCTGCAGGCGAGTGTAATTAAGGATATAGTAATGATGCCGACGTTTCATTTTCATAAGTTGAGTGGCAATATGGATGGATTTTTTGCTATAGATGTAAAAACGAGAAGAGATCCATGGCGTATTATTATTCAGCCATTAGATGAGAATGAAGAACCTTATGATCCTTGTAATATTGATGAAATTGCTGGTGTGGTTAGAATTGTTGAAGTAAAGGAGGTAAGTAACCATTATGAGTAATTATATTGAATATAATGATAAGATTGCTTTTCATCCTGGATACTATATCAAAGAAATCATTGAAGAAAGTGGACTTTCTCAGAAAGATTTTGCAAAACGATTGGATACCACGCCAAAGAATTTAAGCATTCTGGTACGTGGGGAGCAAAGCTTATCAATCGATATAGCCATGAAATTATCTCGAATGTTAGGGACTAGTGTTGACTACTGGCTGAATCTTCAGAAGAGCTATGACGCTTTGATTGCTGAGTTTGAATCATCCAAGGAATTAGAGCAGGAAAGAAGAATTTTCAAGTACTTTCAGTACACATATTTCAGAGAGAATTTTGGATTGCCTGATCTTCCGAGAAAAACAAATGAGCAGATTAAGTGCCTACGTGAATTTTTAAATGTTGCATCATTATCTGTTTTTACAAAGCAAAATATGGCAGTTAGTTTCCGAAGTGCATCTGAGGATATGAAAGAGGCTAATACTGCCAGAGCAAATGCAATGGTTCAGATCGCAATTAATCAGGCACTGAAGATAGAAGCACCTAAGTTTGACAAAAAGAAGTTTGAAAAAGCTGTTGATTATGCATTGACATTAACAACACAGCATGGTGATTTTTATCCACTGATTAGGAAGGCCTTTGAAGATGCGGGAGTAATATTCGTAATACTTCCAAATCTTCCGGGTTCAGGAATAAATGGTGCAACCAAGAAGATTGGGCAGAATGTAATGCTGATGGTGAATGACAGACGTTTCTATTCAGATACATTTTGGTTTACTCTGTTCCATGAGATTGGCCATATTATTAATGGTGATTATGGAATTACGTTTGAAAATGAGCACGCTGGACAGGAGGATGCAGCAGATAAATATGCGGAAGACAAATTGATCCCTCCGGGAGAATATGAGGCTTTCGTTAGAATGAATGAGTTTAGCGAAAATGCTATCCGCAGATTTGCTGAAAGAATTGACAGAGATCCGGGTATTGTCCTTGGCCGCTTGCAAAATGATCAGATTGTTCCATTTACAAATGTTGCACTGTCAAAAGCATTAAAACACAAATACAAAGTAATAACATCATAAAGAAGTATATAACTTGAGGTCGTCTACCGTTATCCACGATAGATGGCCTTATTTTTTATCCATTTGGGGAGAAAGGAGGTGAAAGCGATTGGAGGAATTTAAGGCGAAAAGACATGCGGTCAAAAGGATGACCCGAAAGGGACTTGTGGAAACAGATTCCAGAGAAGGGATAGTGAAGGAAACTGCGGAAGCAAAGTCCGGTGGAAGGCGCATCAATGAGGCTGACTTTGTGTGCACCATCATTTGGTACTGCACGCAGTACATGAATTATATTATCCTGGGAATCGCTGAATTCATGTTGGTAGGTGTATTGGCTGCAGGAGCATTTGTCCTGGCATTGGAGTCAGAAGTGAGAAACTGGCAGTGCTGATGAGAGGATACCTGCAATCTATGAAGGCAAATCTGAGAGAAATTATTCACTATATTGACGAGTCAACACTTGAAAAAGCGAAGAACGAAAAAGTTCAAAAGCAAGAGTCTCCCTCAAAGACGTCAAAAGACGTAGAGGAGTCTGTTGATAAGATGATCTCCAATCGTATGAGCAAAGCATATTCTGAATGGAAATCAAATCAAGATACACAGCCATTTAATGAAAATATAGAGAAGGAATACCAGAAGCTTTTGGAAACACTGTCTCCGGAACAAGAGGAAGTGCTTACGAAGTATTGTGATGAAATATTTGCCAGCGGAGCAGAGACAGAAGAGTTTTTCTATCGCCTGGGTATAAAGGATGGACTGAGATTAAAAAGTACGGTAAAATCTGTATTAGAAATGATGTCGTGAAATCGGAAGTTGGAGGGATAATGAGATGAATATAAAAGATTTTAAGTGGACGAGAGAACCTGATGATTACACGCTGACAGATGACAAAATTGAGATTATTACACAGCCTGGAACTGATTTGTGGCAAAGAACTTACTATCATTTCCGCAATGATAATGCTCCGGTTCTGCAGATAGAAACAGAGGAAAAATTTTTTTCATTTATAGTGAAAACTGATTTTAAGGAAAGCCATCATCGCTTTGATCAGTGCGGTGTGGTTATGTATCTTGACAGTGAGAATTGGTTGAAAGGTTCTATAGAATATGAGAATGACTATTTTCAGCACCTGGGAAGTGTTGTGACAAACAATGGATATTCAGATTGGGCAACTACGGAAATTGATGCAGAGATTAAATCTATGTGGTATCGTCTCAGTAGACGTGAAGATGATTATTGCATTGAATGTTCTGAGGATGGAATACGGTTTAAGCAAATGAGGATTTGTCATATGTGGGCTGGTGCAGGAAAAATCAAATTTGGAATTTATGCATGCAGTCCGGAAGATTCATCGTTTAAAGCGGTATTTACAGATATGAAATTGATGGAGTGTCAATGGAAAGCCCACGATGGTCAAATGCCGGATGAGATGTAGCAGACCGTATTTGATATAAAAAACCAATATGAAAATAGTTAAAGTTTTTCAGTTTGTGTAACTGAGAAAAATGAAAATTGCGGAGGTGGATTTGTTGAAGGAAAGTACATATCAAACTCCTTGCGGAACAATTCACTATTGGTCAAATAATCTGAGTTTGGATACAACGACGCTTGTATTTTTACCAGGGCTGACTGCTGACCATAGATTATTTGATAAACAGGTTGAGTACTTCGATGGAAAATATAATATTATTGTATGGGATGCACCGGCTCATGCCTCTTCCTGGCCGTTCCGCTTTGACTTTGATCTGTTTGATAAGGCAAAATGGCTGAATGGGATTCTTGAAAAAGAAGAAATCATAAAACCAATTATAATAGGTCAATCAATGGGAGGATATGTGGGACAGGCTTATGCACAATTGTATCCTGACCGGCTGGCAGGTTTTATTTCCATTGATTCAGCACCGCTGCAGAGGAACTATGTGACAGCAGTGGAGATCTGGCTTCTGAAAAAAATGGAACCAGTATATGCACATTACCCATGGAAGTTGCTTTTGAAATCCGGAACTGAGGGAGTTGCAACTTCTGAGTATGGCAGAAATCTGATGAAGGAAATGATGCTGGTCTATGATGGTGATCAGCATCGTTATGCCCAAATTGCCGGGCATGGATTTCGTATTCTGGCAGAGGCAATGGAAAAGGATCTGCCATATGAAATCAAATGTCCTTCCCTGTTGATATGTGGTACAAAGGATCATGCCGGTTCATGCATAAGGTATAACAGAGAATGGCATCGAAAAACGAAAATTCCTTTAAAGTGGATTGAAGGGGCCGGTCATAATTCTAATACAGATAAACCGGAGATGATAAATAGTTTGATAGAAGAATTCCTTTCAAACATATAAAGACTATTGAAAACAATTGGTCAACCGTTATAAAAGGACAATAAACAAATCGGAATCAGTAGGAGGATCATTATGAGATTTTATAACATATTTTTCAGCCCGACAGGAGGTACAGAGAAAGTAGCAGATATTGTTGCGAAAGGGACGAAGCTGGATGCTGAAGAAATCGACCTAATTAAAGAACCAAATAAACTCATGAAGGTGAAATTTGAAAAAAAGGACCTATGTTTGGTTGCTGTACCGTCTTACGGTGGACGCATTCCATCAGTTGTAACGGATATGTTCCGCAAAGTAAAGGCAGATGGTACGAAAGCAATTCTTGTGGCAGTATTTGGAAACCGTATGATTGATGATACTCTATTGGAACTACAGGATGTTCTGGAGGCATCAGGATTTGTATGTATCGCAGGAATGGAGGCAGTCGCAGAGCATTCCCTGATGCACCAATTTGGAACCGGACGCCCGGATCAGCAGGATGAAAAGGAATTGCTGGAATTTGCCGCAAAGATTATGCAAAACAGCGAAGCACAAAGGACACCTGCATTTCCGGGAAACAGACCATATCGAGAATATGGTGGTGTTCCACTCAAACCTGTTGCAAATGGAAAATGCACTTCCTGCGGTCTGTGCGCAAAAGAATGCCCGGCAGGTGCCATTCCGTTGGACAATCCGAAGATGACCGATAAGGATAAGTGTATTTCTTGTATGCACTGTGTAGCAGTCTGTCCGAAGAAAGCAAGAAATTACAGTAAGCTTGTCAGTTTTATCGCTGGACTGAAAATGAAAAAGGTTTGTTCCAGTAGGAAGGAAAACAAATTGTATTTATAATAGGGCGAGCAATACAATGAGAAACATGTAAATTGATACGTGAACAATCGGCTCAGTATGATATTTAATTAAATATTGCAATGAAAAGATCATTTACCGTAAACAAGCAGTAGATGGTCTTTTTTATATCTTTTTGTGAACAAGTAGAGATTTATAGCTGGTAATATGTGTTTTATCATAATCCGTGAAATAAGATGAGTTAATTCTTCGATTTACATATTTTTTAAGGTGTTCCGGCATGGTATTATGATACTTATAAAGAACCAATTATATCTGTTGGAGAGAGCGGTGAAAAGTTATGAAGTTATTGTTTAAACAAAGGCTGTTTTCATGGTTTGACAGCTATGATATCTATGATGAAGCAGGCAACACTGTTTATGTAGTAAAAGGCCAGTTGTCCTGGGGACATAAACTTGTAATTTATGATGCCTATGGAAATGAAGTAGGAATGGTTGTTCAGAAAGTACTTACTTTTCTTCCTAAATTTGAAATTTATAAAAACGGCAGTTATATCGGATGCCTGAGCAAAGAATTCTCATTCCTGACGCCACATTATAATATTGATTACAATGGATGGCATATTGATGGAACCATTATGGAATGGGACTATAGCATTCTTAATCAAAGCGGTTATTCAATTGCACGGGTTAGTAAAGAACTGTTTCATATGACTGATACATATGTTATTGATGTGCAGGATCCAGGAAATGCATTGGATGCGTTGATGTTCGTACTTGCGATTGATGCAGAAAAATGTTCCAGAAATTAAATAGTTGATCTTGTTGTCGAAGATATTCGGAGATGGGGAGGTAGCATGGGATTATTCAAAAAGAAAATCGTGAAAAAAACATATGACCGAGAACATATGAAACCAGTTATTCGTGCAAGCATTTGTACCGGAGAAGAAGTAGCAGGATTCAAAGACATACGGACTGGAAAAATCGAAGAAATCATGCTGATCAGATCTCCAGAGGACTTAGAAAAATTCAAAGAGATATATGAGATAACAGAGGAAATTGCAAAAGAATATTAGACATTGGATGAGGAGGAGATGTTGTCATGAGAACTATAGGTAATATCCTTTGGTTTATATTTGGAGGATTACTGGGCGGTTTGGCCTGGGTTTTTGCAGGTTGCATATGGTGTATTACAATTATTGGAATTCCGGTAGGTCTGCAATGCTTTAAATTTGCAACCCTGGCATTCTGGCCGTTTGGAAAAGAAATCGTGTATGGAAATGGCATGTTTTCATTTCTGGTAAATCTTATATGGATTATATTTTTTGGATGGGAAATGGCACTTGGAAACCTGATAGTGGGTTGTATTTGGTGCATTACGATAGTTGGAATTCCATTTGGAAAGCAGTTCTTCAAGATGGCAAGACTCTCTTTCATGCCATTTGGTGCAAGTGTGATAGGGTAGAATGTGTAAGGTCTTATTGATGAAAAATGAAATAATATTATTCACGGATGGTAATATTAATATTGGAGTTCAAATAAAACCTGAACAGGAAACAGTCTGGTTGACACAGAAGTATTGTTTGATGTTAAGCATATGCAGCAGCCGGTCACTGATAAGGAATTTAAAAATTTCACAGACTGTGCGGTTAAGAAAAGTAACGAAAATGCCCTGATTTTCACAACTGAAGATATGGAGAAGCCTTTCATAAGCTTTGATGAAGGAATGTAGAATTTCTTTGAACCGGAGCTTCAGAAGAGATTGTATGAAATGGAAAAAGTCATTTAATATATATTGATCAATGATATAATATTCTAAAATGTTGATGATAAAAGAAATATAGTAATTAAAAATGTTACAAAGTTGTTCTTGATAAAAATATTATTTGATAACAGGAGATGTTTTATGTTAAAAAGAAAAGTGACGCATTACATAAAAAATGGGTAGATTCAAAAAACAAAAAATGTTTTGTAATTCAGGGAGCCAGACAAACAGGAAAAACATATATAGTTGAAAGATTTGCAGAAGAGAACTATGAAGAAATTGTTGAAATTAATTTTAAACAGATACCTTCTGCGATGGATATTTTTTCCGGTGATCTAAAAGTAGATGATATGGTTATGGCTATGTCCGTATTTGATGACGGAAAGTGCAAAAGCATTAGATAAAATATTGCAGACCATGAGAGAGTGGGGAAACTGATATTTAATAACTTTGAATTTGGAGGTTATCGGAAATGACTGAAAGAGAAAAAATGCTAAGTGGAGAGTTGTACGATCCAACGGACAAAGAATTGGAGCAATTACGTGTGAATGCACGTAAATTAGCAAGAAAATACAATTCGACGGATGAAGATGATCAAGAAAAACAAGCACAGATATTGAGGGAATTATTGCCAGCAACAGAGGAACTCCCCTATTTACAGGCGCCTGTTTATTTTGATTACGGATGTAATACGTTCTTTGGAAGATTCAGCTCTGCTAATTTTAACTTTACATGTTTAGATGTATGTGAAATACATATAGGCGATAATGTGATGATTGGTCCAAATGTTACATTGGCAACTCCTATGCATCCATTATTACCTGAAGAACGCAATATTAGGAAAAGAGAAGATGGAAATTTTTATAATCTTGAATATGCGAAGCCAATAACTATAAAGGATAATTGCTGGCTGGAATCCAATGTGGTTGTTTGCGGTGGTGTCACCATAGGAGAAGGGTGTGTAATTGGTGCAGGGAGTGTTGTAACAAAAGATATTCCGCCGTATAGTTTGGCAGTTGGAAATCCATGCCGGGTCATTCGAAAAATAACTGAGAAAGATCATATGCCAGATGGAATTGAAAAGAATTAAAAATTTGCATGGATGATAAGCAGTTCATCTGAATAAAGAAAATAAAATGATCACAATTAATAACGCCGATGCAGGATTTTTATAATCCTATATCGGCGTTTGTTGGTTATAAGAGAATGTATTTTACACTTATTTTCCAAATGTATTGCTGGATTTAGCAGCAGCTTTAGCTGCCATGGTGTTAGTGGACTCAAACAAGGAAGTTGTCGGTGCGACCGGACACATCAGTACCCGTCCTGTTCCACGATAAACATTTACCAGACCCTCTCCGCTAACTGCAGATCCGACAAGTGTTTTTGTAGATCTTTCTACGGTAAATTCAAGATTTGATGACCAGCATACAGCAAGGTTTCCATCAATTTTCAGTTCATCATTTTCCAATATGACTTCAATCAATTCATCTTCGGGAACATTAGACTCCAGTGCAGCTACACCATTTCCCTGCAAACTCAGATTAAACAGACCTTCGCTACCTAATACTGCTGATGAAAGGTTCTTTCTGGCTACAACTTTACTTTTTACATTTGCATCACAAGCCAGGAACATGCCATCTTCAATTGTCATTCCGGCTGGTCCCCATTTGCCAATGTCTGTAAGGATAATATATTTGTATGTCGGTTCTAATACCAGACAGCCTTCACCAACATATTCCGGTTTAACTGCGGTTTCTTTTGTAACCGCACCCTTGAATGCCTTTCCAAGGAAATCTCCGATACCTTTTACACCAGATGTGGCTTGTACATTACCACCCATCCATTGCATGGCACCAGCCTGGATAACAGCTGAATGGTCTTTATCAATATCAATAACAACCTGTCTTCTTCTGACATGCATTTTACTCATGAAATACTCATTCATTGCATTCATAGGTGAAACGCTGGCATCCTGCACATATTCAAGCACGTGGAAGTTTTCGATACTTTTCGCATATTTTCTGTTTTCATTTTGCAAGTTTTCAATTCGCATAGCATAATCTCCCTTTTAATAATAATTTATGATGTTGCTCGGATATGCTTATTATAAAAGAGGCAGCATAGATAGGAAACAATTCGTGCAGAGAAATATAAAGACAGAATTCTCAAAATTCGAGAAATATAAAGATGCAATTCTTCATGGTGGCTGTGTATTATGAAAAATAAATTTGTTATAGTGACAATATCAACAAAAAAACAGAATATAAACGGGGTGATCAGATGGAAGTGGCACAGAGAATTCGATTAATCCGGATAATAGAAAAGATGGAGAAAAATCCGGCATTCAGTAATAAGCTTGGCATAAAGAACACATCTGAATATTTAGCAGAAAAAGAACAGAAAAAATGAAAGACACATATCAGAATGAGTTTCAGAAGGAGTAAAAAATGTTATCGTTATTATTTGCAATTTGTATGATTTGGTTTGTTGGAAAATTTTTTGTTTTTGGGTTAAGAGCATCCTGGGGAATTATGAAATTACTTTGCACAGTTATTTTCTTCCCGGTGATATTGATTGGTATGGTTGTAGGTGGACTGATGTACATTGCTTTTCCATTGTTGATTGTCGGTGGCATTATAGCATTGGTGACGTCACATTCATAATCGATCAGGAGGAGAAAACGTATGGGATATGATATTGAAAAAGAAAAAAGAGAAGCAATTGAAGCTGGACGTAGAGCTTTGAACAGTCTTCAGGCAGCAAAAGAAAATTTAAACAGTGCAAAGAACTGGGGACTGGTAGATATGTTTGGCGGTGGTTTTTTCACTACGATGCTAAAACATTCTAGAATTGATCAGGCCAAACGGAATATGGAACAGGCAAAGTATGATCTTCGTAATTTCAGTAGAGAATTAAATGATGTAAATATGGTATGTAACTTGAATATCGATACTGGAGATTTTCTTTCTTTTGCGGATTATTTTTTTGATGGATTTGTTGTGGACTGGGTGGTCCAGGATCGAATCAATAATGCACAAAGACGGGTAGAAGAAGCAATTCGAAGAACAGAAAGTATCGTCAATCAATTACAGCGTATGTAAAGGAAAAGGCAATGAGTCAGAAATGGTTCATTGCCTTTCGTCGCGTTATGGCTTATTTTAATTTTTCTTTTTTGGCATTTAAGAGCTCAAGATTCTTGGTGAAGGTGCTTTCTCCGGAACCTTGATACCAGCTTTGCGGATCATAGCATCAAAATTTTTTTCAATTATATGCAGGGTATTCTGTTGCTTCTGGAGATCCTGCTTTTCTTTTTTTGCTGAGGACAGTTCTTCTTCCAGTTCCATCTGTTGGCGCTACAGTTTTTCAGCCGACGGAAGTTTGTGAATACCAAATTCTGAGCACGTATGATGTCACGACAGGCCCGATAGACTTCACAGTGTTTCTGAATTACTTGTTGATTTTGAATTGCCAGCCTCGTTTGCTGAATCTTATTATCGGTAGCGTGAATGGAAGCCTCCAAATCTGCAACATGATTTTTGAATTCTTCGTAGTTTAGTTGGCAATTAAAGGCCTTTAATCAGCGTTTAATCTGCCATAGGACCCAATTATCCCCGCCATAGAACCAGTTGGTTGTCGGGATTTTCGCACAGCCATTTATTGTAAGATGATAACATCAAAAAAGAAGAAAAATCCAAGGAGGACTGGCAGATGAAAGGTTATAACACAAGGTCAGTATGGATAATATCAGCAGAAATAAGGTATCTGCTGTCGGAACAGAAAAAGTTTCAAAATAAATCAAAAAATATTGATGAAGTCTACCAATCAGTGTTTTTTCGTTGTATAATGTTTTTGTCGTACAGGGTCACTTTCCTTTGTAATGTTTTGGGTCAAATTCATTATACATCAGAAAGTTCTGTACGATATTTTTTTATGAAAAAGTTGTAAAGTGGTGTTAGATAATAAAATATTGGAACAATGAAAGAGGAACAGGAAATATTTGAGCGAATTGTTATGACGAGAAAGATTTCTGGTCAAGATAGATAAGAATTAGAGTACAGGAGAAAGTAAATGGTAAAACAAATAGTAAGAGATGTTTTCTTCTTAGGCCAGCCATCTGAACCGGCCACGAAAGCTGACATCCAGGTTGGAAAGGATCTGCAGGATACGCTGCAGGCGAACAGAGAACGTTGTGTTGGTATGGCGGCGAACATGATTGGTGTAAAGAAGAATATCATCATTGTGAATATGGGATTCATAAATGTTGTGATGTTCAATCCGGTGATTGTTTCAAAACGTGACATGTATGAGACAGAAGAAGGCTGTCTGTCGCTGGATGGTGTTCGTAAGACGACCAGATACCAGGAAATAGAAGTAGAGTATTATGACTTCAAATGGAAAAAACAGCGCCAGAAATTGTCAGGATGGACAGCACAGATTTGCCAGCATGAAATTGATCATTTGTCTGGAAAGATTATTTAACCGCATGCGGATTGCGAATATTCGCTTGACTCAAAGCGGATTGTGAGGTGACGGATATGCTGAAAAACGTACTGATCGTGGTGGATGATATAGAAAAATCCATAGAGTTTTATAAAGACTTATTTGGACTGCAAGTGATTCTTAAGAATGAAGGCAATGTGATCTTATCGGAGGGACTTGTTTTGCAGGATGCCGACGTATGGGGGAAAACATTGAATGAAACTTCTACGCCATTCAATAACAGGATGGAACTGTATTTCGAGGATTTTGATATAGATGGATTGCTTGCAAAATATGAATCCGGTAAGTATTTCGTCCGATATGCCACTGAACTGACAGAACTTGCAGGTGGGCAGAAGCTTGTAAGGCTGTATGATCCGAGTGGTAATCTCGTCGAGGTTCGTACGCCATTTATGTGTAATTAAAGGAGAAGATATGCAGATTTTTGTTGATGCAGATGCCTGTCCGGTAATTGGTATTGTTGAAAAAGTTGCAAAAGAGCACAGTATTCCGGTAACGTTATTGTGTGATACCAATCATGTGTTATCTTCTGATTACAGTGAGGTGATTGTAGTTGGAGCCGGAGCAGATGCCGTGGATTATAAACTGATCAGCATTTGCCATAAAGGCGATATTGTTGTATCACAGGACTACGGTGTGGCTGCAATGGCATTAGGAAAAAATGCGTATGCGATTCATCAATCCGGGAAATGGTATACCAATGAGAATATTGACCATATGCTTATGGAACGGCATCTGAATAAGAAAGCACGAAGGGCATCCGGAAAGAATCATTTAAAAGGACCACGAAAACGAACATCGGAGGATGATGAGCATTTTAGAGAATCCTTTGAGAAAATGATACATATGGCAATGGATAAGGAGAATTGATTTGAACGTACAGATTTTTGGAACAAAGAAGTGCAATGATACAAAGAAAGCAGAACGTTTCTTTAAGGAACGTGGGATCAAGTTTCAGTTTATTGATATGAAAGAAAAGGGCATGAGCAAGGGCGAATTCAATTCGGTTGCCCAGGCAAATGGTGGACTGGAAAATATGATAAACTGGGAGGGCAAGGATAAGGATCTGCTTGCGCTCATTAAGTACATTGCAGAGGAAGATAAACTTAAGAAGGTGCTGGAAAATCCGCAGGTGATTAAGACACCGGTGGTTCGTAATGGAAAACAATCCACTCTTGGATATCAGCCGGATATCTGGAAGGCGTGGAAGTAAGAGACAGGATGTTTTACCATGTATGAGGAAGAAGAAAATCGCTGGCGTTGTTCCTTCCGGTCTGATGGAAAATGGATCAATGTAAACGAACTTCTGCAGACGTTTGGCGGAGGTGGACATGCTGCAGCAGCTGGTGTGCGCAAACGGACGAATGATGTTGAAAAATTCAGGCAGGAAATCCTTGAGCGGATTGTTATGATGAGAAAGTTTTCCGGGCAGGATAAATAAGAATTAGAAACAGAACACAGGAGAATCGGGAGGTGTAGAATGATGGAAAAGAAAAGAACCTATATTGCAATCGATCTTAAGTCATTCTATGCGTCTGTGGAATGTAAAGAACGAAATCGCGATCCTTTGACGACCAATCTTGTGGTTGCGGATAAAAGTAGAACAGAAAAAACGATCTGTCTTGCGGTATCGCCAGCATTAAAGTGTTATGGGATACCAGGAAGGGCTCGTTTATTTGAAGTTGTTCAAAAAGTAAAAGAAGCCAACAGCGCCCGCAGGTGGAAAGTGCCGAACAGAACTTTTATCGGAGCCTCTGATGACAGCACAGAATTAGATACCAATCCGGAACTGGAGATTGATTATATTGTTGCTCCTCCCCGGATGGCTCTCTATCTGGAATACAGCACCAGAATTTACAGTATTTATCTGAAATATATTGCGCCGGAAGATATTTTCCCGTATTCGATCGACGAAGTATTTATGGATGTAACGGATTATCTGCATACTTATAATATGACAGCAAGAGAACTTGCAATGACCATGATACAGGATGTGCTGAAAACGACAGGTATAACGGCAACTGCTGGAATCGGAACGAATATGTATCTGTGTAAGATTGCGATGGATATCGTGGCGAAGCACATTAAAGCAGATAAAGATGGTGTACGAATTGCAAAACTGGATGAAATGTCATACCGAAGGAAACTCTGGGGTCACAGACCACTTACTGATTTTTGGAGAGTAGGAAAAGGATATGCAAAGAAGCTGGAAGAATACGGGCTTTATACAATGGGAGATATTGCCAGATGTTCCATCGGAAAAGAAAATGAGTTATATAATGAAGACCTGTTATATAGGTTGTTTGGTGTTAATGCAGAGCTGCTGATTGACCATGCCTGGGGATATGAGCCCTGTACCATGGAAATGGTCAAGGCTTATAAGCCGGAAACGAACAGTGTTTGTTCCGGGCAGGTACTTCATTGCCCTTATGATTTTGAAAAAGCAAAATTAGTCGTCAAAGAGATGACGGATCAGATGGTTTTGGATTTGGTGGATAAGAAGCTTGTAACGGACCAGATCGTGTTGACGGTTGGTTATGATATTGAGAATCTGAACAATTCCGACAGGAAAAAGCAGTATCATGGAGAGGTTACCATAGATCGTTATGGAAGAAGAATTCCGAAACATGCACATGGAACGACCAATCTGAAACGGCAGACTTCCTCAACCAAGATGATAACGGATGCAGTAATAGAGTTATATGACAGGATCGTTGACAGAAACCTGCTTGTCAGAAGAATCAATATCACAGCGAACAGGCTTGTGGATGAAAGTTCTGTCAAGAAAGAAGAAGTATATGAGCAGCTGGATCTTTTTACGGATTATGAGGCGCAAAGGAAAAAGCAGGAAGAGGAAGAGGCTGCGCTGGATCGCGAAAAACGTATGCAGGAAGCAATGCTCAGTATCAAAAAGAAATTTGGAAAAAACGCTGTACTGAAGGGGATGAATCTTCAGGAAGGTGCAACCGCCAGGGACAGAAATGAACAGATTGGCGGTCATAAGGCGTAAAGGAGTTGAAAGAGGATGAAAAATAATTCTTATGACGATATCATTAATTTACCGCATCCGGTCTCTAAGAATCATCCGCAAATGCCACTTCGGGATCGGGCAGCGCAATTTGCTCCTTTTGCAGCCCTGACCGGACATGATGCTGCGATAAAGGAAACGGCAAGATTGACCGATGAAAGATTGGAACTGAGCGAGGAAGCGATTGCTCAGCTGAATGAAAGAATCAATATAATCAGAAATAATATCGGTATAGAACAGAAAGTATCGATAACTTATTTTATTCCCGATGCAAAAAAAGCAGGCGGCTCCTATGTTACGTGCTCTGGTATTGTAAAAAAGATAGACGAATACGAGCATACCATCATTATGACGGATCAAACGGTTATTCCAATCGAGCAGATAAGTGATATTAAATGTGAAGAGTGGTAAATGTGAAAAATGTTTCACAGGTGTTGATTTACTGTTTATAGTATTTCGCAACATCGTTTTTGAATTTTTCAAAAAGAGGATAATAAATATTTATAATGTCCTGAAATTTCTCTGCGGCGAAAGTACCATCGTAATCATGAGACAAATGATTTCTGGATTTCAGCATTTGCAGCCAGGTGTCATCATCAATAATACCATTGGTAAATGCCTGCTGCAGAGTTTCGCGTGGAGAGCCAACTGCAAAATCAAGAATTCCCATTTTTTTGATCAGAATATCTTTCATAACTTTCCAGGAGATGTCGAAAGTAAGACTGAAATTGAGAACAGTTCCTTCGAGAACAAAATCGGTCTTGGGGTCGGCTGTTTTGCTTTTTGCAAGATTGGAGAGACTTTTACAGAAAGTGTTATAGCGGTTAATAAATTTGTTTTCCATATTTTTTTATATCCTCCAATAAATACTCATTTTTTATACTGTCAAAGTCAAAAATATCAATTTTCCTTAGCGTTTCAATCTTCTGAAGATCATCTTCTAACTGCATTAGATTATCACAGCCGTATACTACAAAATCAATATCACTGGTGGGGGTTGCAGTGCCTGTGGCGAAGGAACCGAATAAATCAAGGCGTTTTACGTTATTTTTTTTGCAAATCATGGTTACTTTTTCGATGATTTCGGAAATGGGCATTACGTTCATGATCCACTCATGTCCTCCTTTACTTGGAAAATTCTGATAAAATATGATAGCAGTTTCTATAGATTAATTCAACCTTAAAGATACTGACTGCGGTTGGTGTTATTCTATAGTCGTAATCCTTTTGTGGTGTTATGGATTATTTTAATTTTTCTTTTTCGGCATTTAAGAGTTCAAGATTGAGCCCTTGTTCTCCAGCTGTTTTATCTACCCAAAGATTCAAAGAGTCTATGGCTAAAGAAATTTCATCAAGTTTTTTACTGATATAAGCAAAATCTTTCATTTCATCATCGCTAATCTTACCGTCACGGGCAATCTGGATCAGACGACCGGTAAGAGGATTGATTTCATTTAAACTGGCAATTGTCTCCAAAATGATATTTGACAGATCGGTCATTTCTATTTCTGGAACATAACGATAGCCGATTTCGCATTTGTGAGAGCAATAATAATTGCAAAGATCTGGTCTTTTATAGGCATCTGCCATCTGGAGGATATCATAAGGCGTAGGTTCTTGTGTTTCGTATTCAAATTTTTCAATTTTTGAATCAGAGACAGCATCCATTCTTTCACTGGCTTCTGCTCTTGTAAGTCCTGCCGCTTCTCGGCAAAGCTGGTAAATTGTTTTGTTTTCCCTGGTGGATTGTTTACCCATGAGAATTTCCTCCTCGTATATCGCTAAACTTGCAGATTATTTATGTTCCAGGCCGCATGCTGAGCGTGTATTTCTTGTATTAATTTTATTATACATAAATTATGAATTAACAACAAGTAATAGACTTTGTAAAATTACCTATTTTATAAATCATTTCACGGGAATTTTTTACAATTAAATAATCCATTCCAAGGGAAAGCCAGCCCAGCTATTCATTGGAAAGACCATAGAAAAGACAGGTTCAGATACACTGATTAACCTCAGTATGTTCGGAACTGTTTTTTTTGTTGCTATCGTTACTTTCGGCTGCCTTTGCCACACTTGCTTCCTGGAGATTTCAATGACAAACCCTCTCCCATAAGGTATAATAAAGTAGAGTATTTTGTTTTGCTCACCACGAAACGAGAGGGAGATTTACATTAATGGATGCGAATGTGATCAATGAATTGAATTAAAGGAAGCAGAAGCGGCAAAATGGCTTACAAGGGATCAGTTAGATAGTGTTGCCTGGTTACCGGCAGACGTCACTTTGATAGATAAAATCCGAAGGTACATGAAATAAGCTAAGATCGAGGAGAAACTTCCTGGACAAAACAATAGAATATTATAATAAAAATGCGGATATGTTTGTCTAGGGGACTCGTTTGGTAGATTTTACGGTTATACAGGAGCGGTTCACTAAAATGCTTCCGGTAGGTTCAAGGATATTAGATTTTGGTTGTGGTTCTGGTTGAGATTCACGATATAGCTGATTGGTTGTTACAGAGAAATCAAAGTTGGTGGAGAATATTTGTTATGATCAGAAAGATGCAGAACATAGATATTGATAGAGTTGCTGACATATGGTTAAAGACCAATTTAAAAGCACATTATTTTATTCCTGAGCAATATTGGACAAGTAATTATGAATTAGTGAAAGAAATGATGTTACAAGCGGAAGTCTATGTGTATGAAGATGATAAAATGATTCAGGGATTTGTCGGATTAAGTAACGAATACATGGAAGGTATTTTTGTTTCTGATGAAATGCAGTCATGTGGTATAGGTAAACTTTTATTAGAGTATATCAAGAATAAAAAAGTTAGATTGCGATTAAACGTATACCAGAAGAATGCCAGAGCCATCTCTTTTTACCAAAGAGAAGGGTTCGATATTCAATGCGAAGGATTCGATGATGCTACTGGTGAAAAAGAATACACAATGTTGTGGCAACAGAAATAGAAAGCGGATTTTTGGGGAGGATTTTATATGGAGTTTAACAATAAGGTAGTGATTGTGACGGGAGGCGCGCAGGGCATTGGAAAGACCATTGCAGAGGAATTGCCTTTATGAAAAAAGCATAAATATAATGACAACACCCAAAAGAAAGGAAGAAGTAATCATGTATAAAAAATTAATGACATGCCTGGAAAGCGTAAGAAAGAAAATTGATTTCAAACCAGAAGTTGCACTGATCCTTGGATCCGGACTTGGAGATTTTGCAGATGGAATTCAGATTGAACAGACCATCGACTATACGGACATCGAGGGATTTCCGGTTTCTACTGTAAAAGGACATAAGGGACGTTTTGTGTTTGGGTATGTGGAGAAAACACCGGTTGTAATCATGCAGGGACGTGTTCATTATTATGAAGGATACGCAATGTCAGATGTTGTTCTTCCAACGCGTCTTATGGGAATGCTCGGTGCGAAAAAAATCCTTCTCACTAATGCTGCAGGAGGAGCTAATCCTTCCTATAAACCGGGAGATTTCATGATGATCACAGATCACATTACAACGGGAGTTCCAAGCCCTCTGATAGGACCGAACATGGATGAGCTGGGAACCAGATTTCCGGATATGAGTGAGGTATACAGCCGCCGTCTTCAGGATGTGATCCGCAAATGTGCAAAAGAATGTGACATCAAACTTCAGGAAGGTGTTTATGTACAGTTTACAGGACCGAATTATGAGACTCCTGCAGAAGTAAGACTTGCACAGAGATGGGGTGGAGATGCAGTTGGAATGAGCACCGCATGCGAAGCTATGGCTGCCCGACACATGGGAATGGAAATCTGTGGAATTTCCTGTATCACAAATATGGCAGCAGGAATTTCCCAAAAAGAGCTTAACCATAAAGAAGTGCAGGAAACAGCAGACCGCGTAGCGAAATCCTTCAAGGAATTAGTAACAAAAGTTGTTGTAAATATGTAAGATCCATAAGTAAGACAGCAGAAAGGAGACAAAAATTATGAAGAAATATAAGAGAATATTTACTATTGTAATAGACTCCTTTGGGGCAGGAGAAATGCCGGACGCAGCCCAGTACGGGGATGAAGGAACAGATACTATGGGACATATTTCCCAGAATGTAGATGAATTTACGATTCCAAACCTTCAGAAGCTTGGAATTGCAAATCTTCATCCGTTGAAACAGGTTGCAGCAGTGGAGCGACCAATGGGTTATTATACATTTTTAAAAGAAGCCAGTACCGGAAAAGATACTATGACAGGACACTGGGAAATGATGGGGCTTCACATCACAAAACCGTTTAAGACTTTTACAGAGACCGGATTTCCAAAAGAGCTGATCGATGAGCTTGAGAAGAGAACGGGACATAAAGTAATTGGAAACAAGAGCTCCAGCGGAACAGAGATCCTGGATGAACTGGCTGAGGAAGAAATCGCTACCGGTCATATGATCGTTTACACATCTGCTGATTCTGTATTGCAGATCTGCGGAAACGAGGAGACTTTCGGACTGGATGAACTGTATCGCTGCTGTGAGATCGCCCGTGATATCACCATGAGGGATGAGTGGAAAGTCGGACGTGTTATTGCAAGACCTTACCTTGGCAAGAAAAAAGGTGAGTTCAAACGTACCAGCAACCGCCATGATTATGCACTGAAGCCTTACGGAAAAACTGCGCTTAATGCATTGAAGGATGCAGGTTATGATGTGATCTCCGTTGGAAAGATTTTTGATATTTTTGACGGCGAGGGACTGACAGAGTCCAATAAGTCAAAAAGCTCTGTTCATGGAATGGAGCAGACAATTGACATTGCGAAAAGAGAGTTTGAGGGGCTTTGTTTTGTAAATCTTGTAGATTTCGATGCTCTTTGGGGACATCGACGCAATGTAAAGGGATACGCAGAGGAACTTGAAAGATTTGATGTAAAACTTGGTGAACTTCTTAATGAGCTTCGTGAGGATGACCTTCTGATCATTACAGCTGACCACGGAAATGATCCGACACATACAGGAACTGATCACACAAGAGAAAAAGTACCATTTTTTGCTTATTCTCCATCTATGGGGGGATACGGAAAACTGGAAGATCAGAATACTTTTGCAGTAATCGGTGCAACGATCGCAGATAATTTTGAAGTTAAGATGCCGGAGGGAACAATTGGAAGTTCTCTTCTGGATGAACTGAAGTAAAAGGAACGTAAAATGGATAAAAAAGATATATTAAAAAAGGTGGATCACACATTACTTGGACAGACTGCAACATGGGATGATATTCGAGGAATCCTGGATGATGCCATGAAATATGAGGCTGCATCTGCATGTATTCCGGCTGCTTATGTAAAACAGGCAGCGGAATATGTAGCGGGAAAACTTCCGATTTGTACAGTGATCGGTTTCCCGAACGGATATAATACAACTGCTGTAAAGGTATTTGAGACGAAAGACGCCATTGCAAATGGTGCTTCAGAAATCGATATGGTTATTAACATCGGATTTTTAAAGGATGGAAAATATGAGGAAGTAGAGAATGAGATTCGTGCGATCCATGAAGCTTGTGATGGAAGAATCCTCAAAGTCATCATTGAGACATGCCTTCTTACAGAAGAAGAGAAAATTAAAATGTGTGAGATCGTTACAAATGCAGGAGCAGAATTTATCAAAACTTCTACCGGATTTTCTACAGCGGGAGCAACTTTTGCAGATGTAGAGCTGATGAAGAAATATATTGGAAAAAATGTAAAAGTTAAGGCAGCAGGTGGAATTTCATCCTTCGATGATGCAGAAAAATTTATCAGTCTTGGCGCAGAGCGTCTTGGAACAAGCCGTCTTATTAAGATCCTGAAAAATACGGACACTGGTGCAGGATATTAACACTGTGAAAGAGGACTGTCAAAGACAGGATTATACATGAATTATGAACTAACAACAAGTAATAGAATTTGTAAAAGTATCATTTCACATTTTTCTACCAGCTGTGGATAAAGGATGGACGGAATCTAAAAAATACGATAAAATCTGTATTAGAAATGCTGTTGTCGTGAAATTTACAAACGCTCGAAAAAGGAAAAATAAACATGGCAAAGAAAGATTTGCTATCCGGTACCGGCGTTAATTTATACAGGTGATATTATGAAAATTACTTACATTAACCATAGTGGATTTTTGGTTGAGACCAGAGACTGCTACTATATTTTTGATTATTACAAGGGTGAATTACCGAATCTTGACAAGGAGAAAGAAGTGATCGTTTTTTGCAGTCACTTCCATAAGGATCATTTTAACCCACAAATTTTTGGGATCCTTGATGATATGGGAATGACTTATCAGGCAATCCTGGCGAATGATATACGAAAAAGGAATCATTTGTCGGATATGAAGATCACATATGTTTATCATGATCAAGCTTATAGTTTGGATAATGAAACCAAAGTTGATACATTGCTATCTAACGATAGTGGTGTCGCATTTATTGTCAAAACAAAGGAAGGTACCATTTATCATGCCGGTGATTTAAACGACTGGTATTGGGATGGTGGGTCGAAAGCTGATAACCAGAGACTTACTTCAGCATATCGCGCGGCGATCAGGAAAATCAAGGGTATGCATTTTGACGCTGCATTTGTTCCCTTGGATCCGAGACAGGGAGATCACTATGCTGACGGGATCCTGTATTTCCTTAAAAATGTAGATTGCAATGTCATTTTTCCAATGCATTACTGGAATGATGCCAATGTAATTAAGCGGTTTATTACTGAATATCCGCAATATAAGTCACGCATTAGAAACACAGAATGTACAAAAGGAGAAGAAATTTCATCGTAGACCCAGATGGCTACTGGCTTGAGATTCTGCCGTAAAGCGGATGCATGTTGGTGATCTTTTATGGATCAGAGCATTTTATTCTGTGGTCATTTGTAATGAATTATGAGTAGAAGGAGACGGGCATGGAGCACTTACGTTGTGTAGTTGAGAGAATTACATATCAGAATGCCGACAATGGCTACACGGTTCTGAAATGTGCGGTGAAGAATTACAGTGATCTTGTCACAGTAGTTGGCACGATGCCGGATACCCATGTTGGTTCTGTGCTGTCTCTGGAAGGTATGTGGAAGATGGATGCCAAATATGGGCGGCAGTTTTTGGTGGAGAAATTTGAGGAGACACTTCCTGCTACAGTATATGGAATCGAAAAATATCTTGGTTCCGGTCTGGTGAAGGGCGTTGGTCCAAAGTTTGCAAAAAGAATTGTGGAAAAATTCGGGAAGGATACACTGGATGTTATTGAAGAGACACCAGATGAACTGCTCAAAGTATCAGGTATAGGAAAAGTACGTGTAGACCGGATCAAAACAAGCTGGCAGGAGCAGAAAGAGATCAAGAATATCATGCTTTTTCTGCAGAGTCATGAGGTCAGCACCTCTCATGCGACAAAGATTTTCAAGACGTATGGAAGTGAGAGCATTGCGATCGTAAAGGAGAACCCATACCGGCTTGCAGATGACATCTGGGGAATTGGATTTAAGACAGCGGATTCCATTGCACAGAAGATGGGGATTGACAAAGGCAAATTTGTCCGTCTGCGCAGTGGTATTTTTTATACATTGAATAAGCTGGCAGAAGCAGGTCATTGTTATACAACAAGAGAACAGCTGACTGGAAGGGCAAAGGAACTTCTGGAAGTGGAAGAACCGGAGCTGGAGATCACCTTGGATGAGATGATCCGCACGAATGATGTGATCAGAGATGAAGCAGAAGATCGGGAAGCAATCTATCTGCCCCCATATTATTTTTCAGAAAGTGGCTGTGCAAAGCGGCTGCTTCGGTTGATGTCCTGTGGAAAGAAGAAATCTGAGGATACGGAAGAAATATTGAAGAAAGTAGCAGCTTCATCAGAAATTACTTATGACGAGATTCAGTGGCAGGCGGTAAAGACAGCGGTTTCCTCTAAGGTCATGGTGCTGACCGGTGGACCTGGAACCGGAAAGACTACAACAACTCTGGGAATTATTTCTGCATATAAGCAGGCTGGATGTCAGATCATTCTTGCTGCACCGACTGGAAGAGCAGCAAAGAGAATGTCAGAAGCAACTGGAATGGAAGCAAAAACGATTCACCGATTATTGGAATATAAACCTCCGGAAGGCTATCAGAAAAATGAAGAACATCCGCTGGAAGGAGATGTGCTGATACTGGATGAATGTTCCATGATCGATATTATGCTGATGTATAATCTTTTAAAAGCATTGCCGCAGCAGATGTCTCTGATTCTGGTAGGCGACATTGATCAGCTGCCAAGTGTCGGAGCGGGCAATGTTCTCAGAGATATTATTGATTCCGGATGTGTTCCTGTAGTTCGTCTGACACGGATTTTCCGTCAGGCACAGGGAAGTCGGATCATCATGAATGCACACCGGATCAATAAAGGGGAAGGCATTGATATGAGAGGCGGGAAAGATGCCGACTTTTTCTTTGCCACCAAAGAGAGTAATCAGGAAGTGGTGGATACTATCGTCCAATATTGTAAGACGAACCTGCCGAGATACTATCATGTAGATCCACTGCAGGATATTCAGGTGCTGACTCCGATGCAGAGAGGCGAATGTGGGGCAGTAAATCTGAACCAGGTGCTGCAGGAAGCCATGAATCCGTCAAAGATCTTTCTGCGGAGAGGCGGCACACAGTACCGGCTGAAGGATAAGGTGATGCAGATCCGGAATGATTACGATAAGGAAGTATTTAACGGAGATATTGGGACTATCACAAAAGTTGACGTGGAAGAACGGGAACTGACAGTTCTGTTTGATGAACGGGAAGTAGTTTATGATGTGACAGAGCTGGACGAACTGGCGCTTGCCTATGCAGTGACGATCCACAAATCCCAGGGAAGCGAATATCCAATCGTTGTCATGCCATTTACCATGAGCCATTTTGTCATGCTGCAGAGAAATCTCCTTTATACGGGTGTGACCAGGGCGAAAAAGATCCTGGTACTTGTCGGAGAGAAGAAAGCTGTGTATTATGCGATAAAAAATGAAACGACAACTGGCAGAAATACATGTCTGGCAAGACGTCTGCAGCCGGACAGCAAAGAAGCACAGGAAGTGAAGGCACAGCTTTTGAAAGAAGCAGTAGACGAGACCGCAAATGAGAACGGAAGCGACAGTAAGAAGATGATCGTCTATAAGGGCAGCATCCAGCCTTCTATGGTATGTGAGACACCGGCAGTTTATGAGGGAAATCTTTGGAAACGCCTGTCGCAGTCAAAGTTCAGAAGCAGTTTTTCCCTGAAGGCAAACGATCGGAGTTATGTATCAGAAAAGGGAATGGAGAAAGTACGTGAGCATGCCTGTGATTTTATCAGAAAGCGTCTTGCACCGGCAGAAATACCAAATGATGGAAAACAGACACCGATGAGAGGGCATCCGGTTTTTGTAGCCCAGCATGCCACAGCTACCTGTTGCAGGGGATGTCTGGAAAAATGGCATTGTATTCCGAAAGGACGGGAATTGACAGAAGCGGAGCAGGAATATGTTGTAAATGTGATCATGGAATGGATCGGTCGGGAAATTCATTGAGAGAACGTCTCGGCTTTGGGGTCTGATTTCTATAGCCGTAATCCTTTAATATCTTTAATACGTGATAAGATCGTATTGCAGCTGCAGCTGATAACGCCGGGCAGTGTAGCAATAAGTGAAATTATGAAACCTGTGGAGGAATAGGATAATGTCAAAAGATGAATATTTGATCACAGATGCGCCTCTTAAAGCGCTGACGGTTTTTGCAATGCCAATGATTTTGGGCAGCTTTTTTCAGCAAATATACAATATGGCTGACTCTATCATCGTCGGCCAATTTGTTGGTTCCTCCGCACTTGCAGCTGTCGGGGCCTGTGCAGCGCTGACCAATGTTTTTATTTGTGTGGCACTGGGGGCAGGTGTCGGTGCCGGTGTGCTGGTGAGCCGCTATTTCGGTGCCAGGGAGTATGGAAAAATGAAGACCATCGTGTCAACATCCTTGTTTAGCTTTTTAATTCTAAGTATAGTCCTTGGGGTTTTTGGATTTTGCTTTTCCCACTGGATGATGAGTGTGTTACAAACCCCTGGCGATATACTGGATGATGCAGTGTTATATCTGCGGGTCTATTTCGTGGGATTTCCGTTTCTGTTTATGTATAACATTCTTTCCAATATGTTTACTTCCATAGGCGAATCAAAAATCCCGCTGGGGCTCCTGATATTTTCGTCAATCTTAAATATTTTTATGGATCTCTGGATGGTGGCCGGACTTGGTCTCGGTGTGTTTGGTGCAGCCCTTGCGACTCTTATAGCACAGGGAATTTCTGCGGTGTTTTCACTTTTGCTTTTCCTTAGCCGGATGCGTCGATATAAAAGTCGCTTTGACTGGTTTGACAGGCAGGAGTTACATTCCATGCTTCAAATTGCTGTACCTTCGGTTCTTCAGCAGTCTACAGTGTCCATCGGTATGATGATCGTACAGGCTGTTGTAAATCCCTTCGGTACACAGGCACTTGCGGGGTATGCGGCGACGATGCGGGTAGAGAATGTTTTTTCATTGATTTTTGTATCCATTGGCAATGCGGTTTCCCCATATGTTTCCCAGAATCTTGGCGCAAAGAAAATTGAACGGATCAAAAAAGGATATCACGCTGCACTGGTGTTAGATGTATGTTTTGCAGTTCTTGCTTTTATAGTCATTGAAACACTGCACACGCAGATTTCCTCGCTATTCCTTGGTAAAGATGGAACTGCCCTGGCCTATCAGGTATCCGAGGGCTATATGAGATGGCTTGGTTACTTTTTCATCTTTATGGGAATCAAAATGGCAACCGATGGGGTTCTTCGTGGTCTTGGGATCATGCGCCCGTTCCTCATTGCAAATATGGTGAACCTGGCGATCCGCCTGTCTGTTGCTTTGATCTGTGCACCGCGTTTTGGCATTGTATTTGTC